>JBARAE010001054.1:0-2513 GCA_049791715.1 Micromonospora sp. | reverse complement strand
GCCACCTTGCGCAGCGGCTCCTGCAGGTCGTGCGAGGCGACGTACGCGAACTGCTCCAGGTCACGGTTGGAGCGGGTCAGCTCCTCGGCCTGCTTCTGGAGCTGGCTGTTGACCCACTCGATGCGCTCCCGCGCCTCGCGCACCTCGGCGAGCTCCCGGGCGATCTTCTGCCGCATGCCGTCGATGTCGTCGGCCAGCTGGCGGAACTCGGGCGGCCCGGAACCTTCGATGTGGTGCTGGTAGTCCCCGGCGGCGACCTCCCGCACCTGCTGCACCAGGCCGGCCAGCGGCCGGATCAGGATCCGGTCCAGCGAGAGCAGCAGTACCGCGCCGGCGACCGCCACCACGAGCGCCGCGATGATCAGCAGCACGACCAGCACGTTGCTGGTCTGGTTCACCTCGTCGGCGGTCTTCTGCCGGACGGTGAGGATCTCCCCCTGGAGGTCGTTCACGGCGGCACGGATGCCGTCGAACTGCTGCCGGGTCTGGTCGGTGATGAGGGTCTGCCCGGCCTTCGTACCGCTGCGCTCCGTCGCGGCGATCACCGGCTCGGCGACGGACCTGCGCCACTGCGCCGCCTGCTGCTCGAGGACCCGCAGCTCGCGCATGACGTTCGGGTAGCCGGCGGCCAGCTTCTCCATCGAGGCGGCGGTGTCGCGCTCCCGCTGCAGGCCCATGTCGTACGGGGCCAGGTCCTTGCGGTCGCCGCTCACCGCGAACCCGCGTACCGCGGTCTCCTGGTCGAGCAGGGCGCTGAGCAGCTCCTGCGCCTGCACCCGGAGCGGGCCGGTCTTGATCAGGACGGCGTCGATGTTCTGCCGGTTCTTCGCCGCCACCGCGGCCTCGGCGCCCGCCAGCGCGAGCAGCAGCACCACGACCACCGTGAGCAGCGCGAGGACCCGACGGCGCAGCGTCCAGCCCTGCTGGTACGCCTTCACCGACCACCACCGCGGGTGACCAGCAGCATGGCGACGTCGTCGGCGAGCGGGCCGCCGTTGATCTGCTCGGCGCGGCCGACCAGCCAGGCCGGCAGCTCGGCAAGTGGCACCGCCTGGTTGGCCGGGTCGGCGAGCAGCCCGGTGAGCCCCGGCACGTCGAGCCGGTCGTCACCGTTGCCCACCCGGCCCTCGATGAGGCCGTCGGTGTACATCAGCAGCGACCAGTCATCAGTGTCGAACTCCAGATCGAAGGCAACGGGCCGACGCGGTCGGACGCCGAGCAGCAGGCCACCCCTGACCGGCACCGGCGCGACCTTACCGCTGCTGAGCAGCAACGGCGGCGGGTGACCGGCGAGACGTACGGTGGCCCGGTTGGCGTCCAGGTGCAGTCGGGCGGTGGCCACCGTGGCGAAGATCTCCTGGAGGCGCCGCTCGCTCATCAGCACCTGCTCCAGCGCCGGCAACACCTCGTCGTCCGGGACTCCCGCCAGGATCAGGGCCCGCCAGGCGACCCGCAACTCGACGCCGAGGGCGGCCTCGTCCACCCCGTGGCCGCAGACGTCGCCGACGATCAGGTCGATCCGGTCCGGCCGGGTCTGCACCACGTCGTAGAAGTCACCGCCGATCAGCGCCGCGTGCCGACCGGGCCGGTAGAACGTGTGCACCGACACCTGGTCGGTGGTCATCAACGGCTGGGGCAGCAGACCGCGCTCCAGGCGGGCCGACTCGGCCTGGCGCAGCTCCACCTCGCGCAGCCGCCGGGCGTTCTCGTCGGCCCGCTTACGCTCGACCGCGTAGCGCAGCGCCCGGGTCAGCAGTACGCCGTCAACCTGCCCCTTGACCAGGTAGTCCTGGGCGCCCTCGGCGACCGCCACGATGCCCAGGTGCTCGTCGGAGCGCCCGGTCAGCACGCAGACCGCGGCCCCGCTGGGCATCTCCAGCACCTGGCGCAGCCCGTCCAGCCCCTGCGCGTCGGGCAGGCCGAGGTCGAGCAGGACGCAGTCGACGCCCATCACCCGCTGCCGCGCCTCGCTGAGGCTGGTGGCGACGAGCAGGTCGATCATGGAGTTGGTCTCGGCGAGCAGCTCGCCGACCAGGAAGGCGTCGCCCTCGTCGTCCTCGACCAGCAGAACCCGCAGCCGCTCGCCGGGCGGCAGGTTGGTACCGCCGTGCGGAAGCACCCGGGGCGCGATGGAGGAACCGGTCAGACCGGTCCCCCGATGCGGCCGGGTCACCGCCGCGAGACGCGGGAGGTCGCTGGTGATGTCGGGCTCCTTCCGAGTGCCCTGCTGATCCTGTATTAGACAACGGTCGCACACAACACGACGGCGTCGCCGGGGGCGGCGTGAGCGGGCCCACCGGTACGTGAGCGGTGAAGCGGACGGCCGATGTTACGCCGTGACCCCCCTCGGGCACCGAATGCACCGGCCGGGCGGCCCGTTCCCGCTGGCCGGTGGAGTGCCAGCCGGGGCCTGGTGGGTGCAGGATGATCCCACCCCTGGCCCCACCCCGAGGAGTACCCCGTGGGCGCACCCCCCACCCGCCCCGTCGACCGGCCGCTGGTCGCGTCCTGCC
>JBARAE010001053.1:0-5789 GCA_049791715.1 Micromonospora sp. | reverse complement strand
GTCACCGAGAACAAGGCCCAAGCCAAGGCCGACGACGAAAACATCGCCGGCGGCATCTTCAACAACGACGGCACGGTCACCCTGGACGAACAGTCCACCGTCACCGACAACGACCCCAGGAACTGCGCCGGGGACGAAATCGAAGGCTGCGAGGACTGACCACTGCGCACCGGCTGTTCGGGCCGACTCCGTGTGAACTACTTCTGCACGAAGACCGCCACGCTGCGGGCCGGCACGGTGAAGGTGCCGCTCGCCGCGTCGAAGGAGGACGTCCGCAGCACCGGGTCGGCCGAGTTCGCCAGCACCGGGTGCAGCGCCACGTTCGCGCCGCGCAGCCCGGTCACGGTCTGCTCCGCCGCCTTCGGAGTGGCGTTGAAGACCACCGTCACCGACTTCCACGCCCCGTCCAGCCCACGGGCGTCCAGGGTCATGGTGAGCACGCCCGGCGTCTCCTTCTCACCCGAGAGCGGGAAGGAGACGCGCTTCTGCACCTGGTCGGCCGTGGCCAGCCCGAAGACCGGCGAGGACTCGCGGACCTTCAGCAGCTCGGCATACCGGGCGTCGGCCAGGTTGATCGCCACGCAGTCCGGCACCAGCTTCTCATCGGCCAGCAGCGGCTTTGCGTACGGCCACTTGCTCTGGTTGTCCTGGGCCGGCGGGAGACCCGCCCCGAAACCGTTGCCCTGGGTGCAGTCCCAACGGATCTGGTTGAACCAGTCGCCGGAGTTGAACGAGTTGCGGTCCAGCGACTTGGAGCGCAGCCGTTCCGAGCCGGCCGTCACGAAACCGGTCCCCTGCCCCATCACCACGGTGCTCAGGGCGAGCACCTGCATCCGGGCCCGGTCCTCGGCGGACGTGCCCTGCGGCAGCTTGTACGCCAGCGCGTCGTACAGGATCTCGTTGTCGTGCGCGTCGACGTACGTGACCGCCTCGCCCGGCGCGGCGGTGTACCCGGCCGGAGCGCCGTTGTAGTCGACCTGGGCGCCGGTGACCTGCCGGCCGGACGAGTCGGTGAACCGGTAGCCGCGGAGGTTGCCCGCCAGGCCGACCTTGATCAGGTCCTGCTGGTGCAGCAACCGGGCCTTCTGCTCGGCCGTCGAACCGTTGACGTCGTCGCCGTTCGGGTCGGTGTACAGGCCGGACGCGAAGCCCTGGATCCGCGGGTTGCCGTCGAACGGGCCGCCGCCGCGCACCGCGTCGCGGAGCCGGTCGTTGAACGTGCCCACCCCGGTGCCGGCCATGTTGGCCTGGGTGGCCTGCACGAAGCGGGCGTCGTTGGCGACCTCGCCGAAGTTCCAGCCCTCGCCGTAGAGCAGGATCTTCTTGCCGTCCACGCCGTCCTTGTCGACGGTGAGCTTGTTCAGCGCGGCCCGTACGGCCAGGATGTTCGCCTTCGGGTGGTGCCCCATGAGGTCGAACCGGAAGCCGTCCACCTTGTACTGCTTGGCCCAGGTGACCAGCGAGTCCACCACCAGCTTGCCCATCATGGCGTGCTCAGGGGCGGTGTTGGCGCAGCAGGTCGAGTTGGCGACGCTGCCATCGTCCAGCAGCCGCTGGTAGTAGCCCGGCACGACCTGGTCCAGCACCGACTTCGGGTCGGTGCCGGCGGCCGACGTGTGGTTGTAGACGACATCCATCACCACGCGCAGGCCGGCGTTGTTGACCCCGGCGACCATCTGCCGGAACTCGGTGGTCCGCCTCGCCCCGGCCGGGTCGACGGCGTAGCCGCCCTCCGGCACGGTGTAGTGCAGCGGGTCGTATCCCCAGTTGTAGCCATCCTTGTCGGCCACTGCCATGACGCACTTCTGCTGCTCGTCGGAGTCCGGCGGCAGCGCGGCCAGGTCGCAGGCGGGCTGCTGCTGGTCGGCCCGGCGCTCGGGGATGGTGGCGAAATCGAACGCCGGGAGCAGGTGCAGGTAGTTGACCCCGGCGTCACCGAGCGCCTTGAGGTGCTTCATACCGGCCGTGTTCGGGTCGGTGAACGCGAGGTAGGTGCCCCGCCGCTCGGCCGGCACGGTGGCGTCAGCCATGGAGAAGTCGCGGACCGACACCTCCTGGATCTGCGCCTTCGACGACGGCACGGCCGCCGGCTTGCGCAGGCTCGCCCAGCCGGCCGGCGCCAGCGCCGGGTCGCTGAGGTCGACGATCTGGCTGTGCGTCGAGTCCGGCGCGAGGGCAACCGAGTACGGGTCGGTCACCGAGGCGGTGACCACCTTCTGCGCCGCCGGCTGCCACGCCTCGACCTGGTACCGGTAGTACTTGCCGGTCCAGCCCTTCGTGCCGCGTACCGACCAGACGCCGGTGTCGTCGTTGCGGCTCATCGCCACGGTCCGCGGCTCGGCCGTGGGCGAGTCGAAGAGCTGCAGCGAGACCTTGCGGGCGGTGGGCGCCCAGACCGCCAGGGTGGGCACCTTGGCGGCGAAGGTCGGGCCCAGCTTCACCTGGGTGGCTGCCTGGTAGACGTCGTCGAGCACGCCGGGGATCTGCACCCCGGTCGCGCCGAGCAGCTTGCCCTCGGCGTCCCGCTCGGTCACCACGAGCTGCCCGCGCAGCGCCGCAGGCACCTTGCCCAGGTCGGCCGGGTCGAGGGTGAAGGTGCGGTACGACCACAGGTGCGGGTACGCCTGCCGCTGGGCCTCGGTGAGCCCGTTGCGCTGCGCCCGCAGCCGCAGCGTCGTGTACGTCCCGGTCAGCTCCCCGTCGGCGATCCCCAGCCCGCCGGCCGGGGCCGCTACCAGGGCGTACTGCTTGCCGTCGGTGGGCCCGGTCTGCCAGGCCACCGTGGACCGGTCGATCCACTGCGCCTTCTGCTTGGTGATGTCCACGTCCTTCGCCACACCGGAGGAGGTCGACGGCAGCAGCCGGCCCTTGACGCCGGCGAGCAGCCAAATCTCGTGTCCGGCGGTGGCGAAGTCCAGCCGCTGGTCGTCGGGCTGATCCTTGGCGTCACCGTTGTGGATGATGTAGCTCAGCCCGGTGGCGCCGGCCGCGAGGGGCACCCGGAAGACCGCACCGAAGGAGTCGATCTTCTCCGGCTTGAGCGGGCTGCCCCAGTCGGTCGGGTTGGCCGCGCCGTCCCACAGGTGCAGGCCCCAGCCGTCGTAGTTGTTGTCGGCCTTCCGCCAGTGGATGACCGCGGTGCTCTGGTCGACCGCCGGGTCCGGCTCGCCGGTGGCGGCCTGCCGGGTCGGGTAGAGCGCGGTGTCGCCCTGCTTGACCCAGACCTCGCCGGTCTGGGTCACGTCGATGGTGCGGTCGTTGCCGACGTCCTTGTTCCCGTTCTTGTCGACCACGAGGAAACCGACGGACTTGGCACCCGGCTTCAGCTTGACCCAGGCGAACCGGCCGTAGGAGTCCTCGCCGGCGAACGGCTGCCCTTTGGGCCAGTCCGTCTGGTACGCCGGGTCGATGTCGCCCCAGGCGTAGAGGCCCCAGTCGTCGTACCCGCCGGCCGGGCGCTGGTAGTGCACCACGGCCCAGTCACGGGAGGCGCTCTGCGCCGGGGTGCCGACGATGCCGGTGGAGCGGGCGCTGGCGGTCCGGCCCTTACCGTCGCGGACGACGGCCTTGTACTCGACCTTCGTCCCGCCGGCCAGGCCGGTGAGGTCGTGGTAGACGGTGTACGGGGCCTTGTGTGCGCTGCCCAGCAGCGTCCACTTGCCGCCGGGGACCCGGGCGGCGAAGGTGACGGTGGCCAGTGGGTCGCCGGTGACCTGGGCGGTGACCGCGGCCTTGGTGGCGACCGGGGCGTCACCCGGTTCGGTGATCGTGACACCCGGCGCCGCGTCGGCCTGCGGGATCGCGCGGTCGGCCTGGAACACCACGGCGGACATCGCCGGCACGGTCACGCTCAGCTTGCCGTCGGCGCCCGCGGTCGAGGCCGCCGAGCCGCCGTAGATGCCGGTGAACGTGGCGCCGGCCGACCAGGTGTCCACGGAGACAGTCTGTTCGGTCGCCGCGTTGTTGACCGCGACGACGTACTCGGTGCGGTCCGTCGGCAGGATCCGGGAGAAGGCGAAGACGCCGGGGCCGTCGGCGGCGTACCGGGTGACCTGGATGCCGTCCCGCAGGGCCGGGTGCGCCTGCCGGAGCCGGCCCAGCTCGGCGATCGTGCGGTACAGCGGGTGGTTCTTGTCGTACTGGTCGCTGGCGTGGGTACGGGTGGTGCCGATCAGGTCGTCGTCGAGGTAGTCGGACACCTGGCTGGCGAACATGTCCTGCCGCGCGTCCTTGTCCCCGCCGGGGCCGGTGAAGCCCTGCTCGTCACCGGAGTAGACGACGGGCTGCCCCCGGGTGAGGAACATCAGCTGATGGGCGAGCTGGTCCCGGCGCAGCTCGGTGGCGTCGTCCCCACCGGTGGCGGCGATGAACGAGCCGATCCGGCCCATGTCGTGGTTGCCGAGGAAGGTGGTCAGCCGATTGGCGTCGGTGTCCCGGGCGGCATACAGGTCGTCGCGGGCGTACACGTCGGCGAGCGCCTTCGCGGAGCCGTCGGCGGCGGTGTAGCCGCGGGCCGCCTCCTGGAAGGAGAAGTCGAGGGTGGCAGGCAGGCCGCCCTGCCGGACATACGTCGACTCGATCTCCTGGTCGGCGCTGTAGACCTCGCCGAACATGAAGAAGTCCTTCTTGCCGGCGGACTCCGCGGCCCGCTTGATGCCCTGGCTGAACTGCGGCCAGAAGTCGAGGTTGGCGTGCTTGACGGTGTCCAGCCGGAAGCCGTCGACGCCGGTGGAGCCGATCCAGTCGCCGTAGACCTTCGTCAGCCCGCGGACCACCTCGGGACGCTCGGTCCACAGGTCGTCCAGGCCGAAGAAGTCGCCGTACTCGCTGTTCTCGCCCGCGAAGGTCGAGTCACCGCGATTGTGGTACATGGTCGGGTCGTTCAGCCACGCCGGGACCTTGACCTTCGCGTCAGCGGCGGTGGCGAAGGTCGGCGTGTAGGGGAACGACGTCAGGTTGACCTTCGGGAAGTCCCGGGTGCCGTCGGCGTAGTTACGGTCCTCGAAGGCCCGCCCCTGGCTGTCCTTGTACGGCGCGGTCTCCTTGTCGACGTAGGCGTACTTGTTCTCGGCGTACTTGATGACGTCGGCGGTGTGGTTGACGATGACGTCGAGGTAGACCTTGATGCCCCGCTGGTGGGCGAGGGTGACCAGCTTCTTCAGCTCCTCGTTCGTGCCGAAGTGCGGGTCGACCTGGGTGAAGTCGGTGATCCAGTAGCCGTGGTAGCCGGCGGAGACGTCCGCGCCGGCGCCCTGCACGGGCCGGTTCTTGAAGATCGGGGCGAGCCAGATGGCGGTCGTACCGAGGCCCTGGATGTAGTCGAGCTTGTTGATGACGCCCTTGAGGTCGCCGCCGTGGTAGAAGCCCTTGTCAGTCGGGTCGTAGCCGGTGCTCAACCGGTCGCCGGTCAGGCTGCCCTTGTCGTTGCTCCGGTCACCGTTGGCGAAGCGGTCCGGCAGGACGAAGTAGAACTGGTCGGCCTTCGCGGTGTTGGCGCTGGCCTTGAGCAGGGCCTCGGCGGACGGCTCCTGGCGCCACTGCGCCGCGCCGGCGGCCGCGAGGAGGTCGGTGCGCGGGGCGTGATCGGTGGCGTCGGCGCCCAGCTGGTGAACGGCGACCGGCGTGCCGACGAGGGCGAGGGTGAGGGTGGAGACCAAGGCGAGCAGCGCCTTGCGGGATATCGGCGGGGGTTTCATCGACGGCCTTCCTCTGGTCGCTGATTCGCCCGCACGCTAGCCCTTGCGAAATGAATCTGCAATAGCTTGCAAACTGCGCCGCAAATTTGCAGG
>JBARAE010001052.1:0-6743 GCA_049791715.1 Micromonospora sp. | reverse complement strand
CCGCCACGTGTACGGGGTGGCGGTACTCGGCGGCTTCGACCGCGTCGAACATCGGACCGGCCAGTACGGGTTCCTGGAGGGCGAGTTTCAGCGCCTCCCGCTCGACCATCGACCGAGGGCTGTCCACGGCCGGGGCCGGGCGGGCCGGAGCCGGGGCCTCCCCGCCGGGCTGGCCGTGGGCGGCGGCCAGCACGGCCCGCTGCACCGGCTCGATCTCCATGCCGAGGTCACCGGCGAGCTTGCGGACGTACTCCGGGCGCTTCTCCCGGTCCTTGATCTTGGCGACCAGCGGGGCGGCGCGGCGCATCGCCTCGACCCGGCCGTCGACGGTGTCCAGGTCGTACCGGTTGATCACGTGGCGGAGCGCGAAGTCGACCAGCGGCTCGCGGCGGGCGACCAGGTCGCGGACGGCCAGGTCGCCCTTGGCCAGCCGCAGGTCGCACGGGTCCATGTTGTCGGGGCTGACCGCGATGAAGGTGCGCCCGACGAAGCGCTGGTCGTCCTCGAAGGCGCGCAGCGCGGCCTTCTGGCCGGCGGCGTCCCCGTCGAAGGTGAAGATGATCTCGCCGGCCACCGCGTCGGTGTCGAGCAGGAGCCGGCGCAGCACCCCGATGTGGTCGGACCCGAACGCGGTGCCGCAGGTCGCGACGGCCGTGGTCACCCCGGCCAGGTGGCAGGCCATCACGTCGGTGTACCCCTCGACGACGACCACCTTGCCCTGCTTGGCGATCTCCCGCTTGGCCTGGTCGATGCCGTAGAGGACGTGGGACTTCTTGTAGATCGGCGTCTCGGGGGTGTTCAGGTACTTCGGGCCGTCGTCGTCGTCGAAGAGCTTGCGGGCGCCGAACCCGATGACGTCACCGGTGAGGTCCCGGATCGGCCACATCAGCCGGCGGCGGAACCGGTCGATCAGCGTGCCGGACCGGGACGGGCGGGACAGCCCGGCGGTGACCAGCTCGTCGTGGCTGAAGCCCTGCTGGCGCAGGTGCTTGGTGAGCAGGTCCCAGGCGTCCGGGGCGAAGCCGCAGCCGTACCGCTCGGCGGCGGCCCGGTCGAAGCCACGCTGGGCGAGGAACTCGCGGGCCAGCCGGGCGCCGGCCGTGGTGAGCTGCGCCCGGTAGAAGTCCACGGCCGCGGCGTGCGCGGCCACCAGGCGCTGCTTCTGCCCCTGCTGGGGGCGGGTGCGCGGGGCGGAGTGGTCGCCCTCCACGTACCGGAGCTGGAGGCCGGCGCGGACGGCGAGGCGCTCGACCGACTCGACGAAGCTGAGGTGCTCCGCGTCCATCAGGAACTTGATCGCGTCGCCGCCGGCCCCGCAGCCGAAGCAGTACCAGACGTTACGGGCGGGCGAGACGTTGAACGACGGGCTCTTCTCGTCGTGGAACGGGCAGAGGCCCTTGAGGTTGCCACCGCCGGCCGACTTGAGGGTCACCGTGTCGGAGATGACCTCGGCGATCGAGGTGCGCTCGCGGACCAGCGCGATGTCCTCGTCCCGGATCCGCCCCGCCATCTCCGCCACCTCCTCGGCGTACATCCTGCCCTGCCGGACCGACGATCCGGCGGCGGGGGGACGGGCGTGTGGCGGACGCGACCGGCGGGGCGGCCCGGTCAGGCCCGGCGGCCCGCGCGGGCGGTCGCGTCCCCGATCCGGGGAAACGGCTCGATGGAGAAGACCACCTCGACCGGCACCTCGAAGTACGCGGCAATCCGCAGCGCCAGGTGCAAGCTGGGCCGGAACTCGCCGCGTTCCAGGTAACCCACCGTTTGGTAGTGCACGCCCAGCGCGTCGGCGAGCTGCCGGCGGGAGATGCCCCGCTCGGCGCGCAGCACCGCGATCCGGTTGTGCACCGTCTCACTCATCGACGCCCTCTCACATCGCCCGCTGCATGGCCCGCTCCCGGCGTGCGGCGACCCGCGAGCCGGACTCCCGGCGAGCCATCCGACGCAGCACGACCGGGGCCAGGACCAGCCCGAGCACCGCCCAGACCCCGAGCACGCCGAACATCTCCAGGTGCCGCCAGGACCCGCCGAGTTCCACGGCGGCCATGGAGTCCGGCAGCAGCGCCGAGCGCATGCCCAACCCTAGCCAGTAGATCGGGAAGACCTGCGCGACGGCCTGCAGCCAGCCCGGGTACCCGTTGATCGGGTAGAAGATGCCGGAGAGAGCGATCAGGGCCATGTTCGGCAACATGACCAGGCCCAGGTTCCGCGGGTTCTCGATCAGGGAGCCGAACACCGCACCCATCGGCAGGGTGGCGACCAGGCCGAGCACCGCCACCCAGGCCAGCGTGAACCAGGCCGCGGCGCTGGTCACCCGGAGCCCGTCGAGGAAGAAGAGCGCCGGGACCAGCTGGAGCGCCATGCTGACCAGCGCCATCGCCGACATCAGGACGATCTTGCCGATCAGGTAGCCGAGCATCCCGTTCGGGGTGGCCTTGGCCCGCAGCAGGGTGCCGTCCTCCCGGTCGACCACCAACTGGGAGGCCAGCACCAGCATGCCGCCGAAGGCGAGCCCCATGCCGAGGGCGCTGGGCAGCGTACGGGCGCCGAGGGAGAAGGTGGTGCCCGGCACGGTCGAGCCGCGCATGAAGAACATCGCCACCAGCAGGACGAACGTCGGGAAGAAGTAGTTCCAGAGGTCCTGGTAGTTGGTGAAGGTGTTGCGCAGCTCGATCCAGCCGCGCCGCAGGCCGGCGCGGACGGCCACGCTGGTCGGGTTCATCGCTCACTCCTCTGCTGCCACACCCGGGCGGCACCGGTCCGGGCTCCGGATTCCTGCTCGTACACCAGCGCCATGTAGGCGTCCTCCAGGCTGGCCCGCCGGACCTCCAGCTCCTGCACGCTGTCCCCGTACTGGCGCAGCAGGTCGTGGACGAAGCGGGTGGCGTCCGCCGCGGAGTGCACGAACCGCTCCCCGGCACGGCTCCACCGGATCTCGGCGTCCCCCGCCACCCGGCGGGCCAGCGCGTCGGGCGAGCCGTCGGCGATGATCCGGCCGCCGGCCAGGATGAGGATCCGGTCGGCCAGCTTCTCGGCCTCGTCCAGGTCGTGCGTGGTGAGCAGGATGGTGGTCTCGTCCAGGTCGGCGAGGCGGTGCACCAGCTCGTGGAACTCACGCCGGGCGGCCGGGTCGAAGCCCACGGTCGGCTCGTCCAGGAAGAGCAGCTCCGGGCGGCCGACGATGCCGACCGCCACGTCGAGCCGGCGGCGTTGCCCGCCGGAGAGCTGGCTGACCCGCTTGTCGGCGTGGGGGGTGAGACCGACCGTCTCCAGCAGGTCGGCCACCGGCCAGGGCCGGCGGATCCGCGCGGTGGAGTACGGCGCGTAGAAGGCGCCGAGGTGGGTGAGCAGGTCCTGGACCCGCCACTTGCCGTGGTCGCGCCAGGACTGGAGCACCACGCCCATCCGGGCGCGCCACCGCTCGTCGCCTCGACCGGGGTCGACGCCGAGGACGCTCACCTCGCCGGCGGAGCGCATCCGGAAGCCTTCGAGGATCTCGATGGTGGTGGTCTTGCCGGCGCCGTTCGGCCCGAGCAGGGCCAGCACCTCACCGCGCCGGGCGGTGAAGCTCACCCCGTGCAGCACGTCGACATGGCCGTACCGCATCCGGAGGTCCCGGACGTCGAGGACGAGGTCGTCGTCGGGCGGGTGGGGAGTCTGGCTGACTCCTGGTAGTTCGACCGCGGTCATGGCCGTCCCCCGAGGTGTGTTGGATGACTGCCTCGGAATGTAGCACTCCTACTACATGTTGGGGTACACCCGCTTCTGGGCGTGCAGCGTCGGACGGGTCAGCGGGAGCGGCGGTGGAACCAGCGGGTGACCGGCGGAGGATCCTCCTCCTCGTACGACCGGGCGGCCCGCACCGCCGCGGCCAGCCCGGAGCGGCGCAGCCGGGCCCGCGGGTGCACCGCCGGGTCCCCGGCCATATCCCGGAACAGCGCGACGGCAAGGCCGAGCATGACCACCACGAAGGGGAGGGCGACCAGGATGGTGGCCTGCTGGAGCGCGGCCAGGCCGCCGGCGAGCAGCAGCGCCGCCGCGACCGCCCCGATGAGTACGCCCCAGAGCACCACCATGGTTCGGTGTGGGCGCAGCGCGCCGTGCGAGGTCAGCGACCCGAGCACCAGGGATGCCGAGTCAGCGCTGGTGACGAAGTAGAGGGCGACCAGCACCATGGCCAGCACCGTGCTCACGGTGGCCAGCGGCAGCGCGTCCAGCAGGCCGAACAGCGCCTGCTCCGAGCCGGCACCGACGTCGGCCACCAGGTCACGGGTGCCCGTCGCCTGAGTACGCAAGGCCGTCCCGCCCAGCACCGCGAACCAGACCGCGCTGGCGCCACTGGGCACCAGCAGGACGCCGGTGAGGAACTGCCGCACCGTCCGGCCCCGGGAGATGCGGGCGATGAAGGTGCCCACGAACGGCGCCCAGGAGATCCACCAGGCCCAGTAGAAGATGGTCCACGAGCCGAGCCAAGCCGGATCGGAGAAGGCCCCGGTCCGGGTGGACATCCGGAGCAGGTTGCTCAGATAGTCGCCGACCGAGGCCGGTAGGACCTCCAGCGTGTAGATCGTGGGCCCGACCACGAAAACGAAGAGCATCAACGCGACGGCGAGCACCACGTTGGTGGTGGAGAGCCACTTGACGCCCCGGTGCAGGCCGGAGAAGGCGGAGATGACGAAGGCAAGCGTGAGGCCGCCGATCACCACCAGCTCCACCGCCCGGGTGTCGGGCACCCCGGCGACCAGGTCCAGCCCGGCAGCCACCTGCAGGGCACCGAGGCCGAGGCTGGTCGCGGAGCCGAAGACGGTGGCGAAGACTGCCAACAGGTCGATGGCCCGTCCGGCCGCCCCGTCCGCCCGGGACCCGAGCAGGGGGTGAAAAGCGGCCGAGATCCGGTTGCCGCGGCCCTTGCGAAACGTGGAATACGCCAACGCCAATGCCGCGATCGCATAGATCCCCCACGGGTGCAACGTCCAGTGGAAGAGCGTGTACTGCATCGCCACCGAGGCAGCGGCCCCGCTCTGCGGCGGGACGTCGGCCGCGGGCGGCGGTGCCGCGTAGTGCTGGATGGGTTCGGCGACGGCGAAGAACACCAGACCAATCCCCATGCCGGCGCTGAACATCATGGCGATCCAGGCCAACGTACTGAACTCCGGCTCGTCGTCGTCCGCCCCGAGCCGGATCCGACCGAACCGCGACGCGGCAACGACCACGGCGAGCACCAGGAAGGCGTCCGCGGCGAGGACGAAGAACCAGCCGAAGGTGTTGATCGCCCAGGCCAGTCCCGCCGCTCCGAAGCGCGCCAGTGATCCCCGGGCCAGCACCCCCCAGGCCACCACGGCCAGCACCCCGCCGACGCTCAGCGCGAGCACCGGCCGATCTACCCCCGTGCCGGCCCCGCTGACCCCCTCCATCTCCTCGGCCATGTCCACCCCCTGCCCCATCCTGATCGGGGCTGACGGTGCGACGGGCCAAATCCGGCTTGTCAGGTGACGGACCGCCGCTCGGCGGCGGGTGTAGACGGGGTGGCGAGGGGGGACAAGGGGCCCATGTCGCGTACGGCCACACCCCGGATCGCGTACCAGCCGGCGTTGGACGGGGTCCGGGCGCTGGCGGTCGCCGCGGTGCTCGCCTTCCACGGCGGGGTGGCGGCCCTGCCCGGGGGCTTCCTCGGCGTGGACGCCTTCTTCGTCCTCTCCGGCTTCCTGATCACCTCGCTGCTGCTCGCCGAGCATCGGGACGCCGGCCGGATCGACCTGGTCGCGTTCTGGGGTCGCCGGGTACGCCGACTGCTCCCGGCGCTGCTGCTGGTGCTCGTGGTGGTGCTGCTGGTCTCCCGGCAGCTGATGCCCGGCACCGAACTCGGCGCGCTGCGGTGGGATGCGCTGGCCGCGCTCGGCTACGTCGCCAACTGGCGGATGGCGAACCGGGGCGGGGACTACTTCGCCGCCACCGGCAGCCCGTCGCCGTTGCAGCACACCTGGTCGCTCGGCATCGAGGAGCAGTTCTACCTGGTCTGGCCGCTGCTGCTGATCGGGCTGCTGGGCTGGGCGGCGCGCCGGGGCCGGCAGGCCACCGCGCGCCGTCGCAGGCTAGGTGTCGCGCTGGCGGTCATCCTCGTCGGCGCCGTCGGCTCGGCGCTGGCCGCGGCGCTGCTGTTCGCGCCGGACGCGGTCGACCGGGTCTACTACGGCACCGACACTCGGGCGGTGGCTCTGCTGGTCGGCGCCGCGCTCGCCGTGCTGCTCGCGCGACGGCTGCCAACCGCCGCGCCGTCCGAGTCCGACGGCGGGACCGGACCGGCAGACTCGGCGGTCGGCGCTGGACCGACCGGGCCCGGGAGCCCGGCCCCGGCGCGCCGCCGGCTACGCCACCCGGTGCTCGGGGCACTGGCGCTGGTCGGCACCGCGGGAACGGCCTGGCTCTGGGCCACCGCCGAGGGCGGGGACGGGTGGCTCTACCGGGGCGGGCTGACCCTGGCCGCCCTGGCGGTGGCGGCCGTCATCGCACACGCCACGGTCAGCCCCACGTCGCCGACCGCGCGGCTGCTCGCGGTGGCGCCGCTGGTCTGGCTGGGCCGGATCTCCTACGGCGTCTACCTCTGGCACTGGCCGCTGTTCCAGTGGCTCACCGCCGAGCGGGCCGGGCTGACCGGCGTGGCCCTGCTGGCCGCCCGGTGCGCGGTCACGCTGGCCGCCGCCACCGGGTCGTACCTGCTGGTGGAGCGGCCGATCCGGCGGGTC
>JBARAE010001051.1:0-5858 GCA_049791715.1 Micromonospora sp. | reverse complement strand
GCCCAGACCGCCTCCGCCGGGGTCATCCGCATCTCGCGTACGGCGAGCGCGATGCAGAACGGCATCGACGACGTGTACGACGACCCGGGGTTGCAGTCGGTGGCCAGCGCCACGGTGACCCCGGCGTCGAGTAGCCGCCGGGCGTCCGGGTACGGCGACCGGGTGGAGAACTCGGCACCCGGCAGCAGCGTGGCGACGGTGGTCGTGCCTCCGTCCTCGGTCGCGGTGGAAGCCAGCGCCTCGATGTCGGCGTCGGTCAGGTGGGTGCAGTGGTCGACGCTGGCCGCGCCGAGTTCCACCCCGAGCCGCACGCCCGGTCCCGGGCCGAGCTGGTTGGCGTGCAGCCGGACGCCCAGCCCGACGGCCTGGCCGCAGGCGAGGATCGCCCGGGCGTGGTCGACGTCGAAGGCGCCCCGCTCGCAGAAGACATCGATCCAGCGGGCGTACGGCGCGGCGGCGGCCAGCATCGGCCCGCAGACCATCCCGACGTAGTCGTCGGGGCGGTCGGCGTACTCGGCGGGGACGACGTGCGCGCCGAGGAAGGTGGTCTCGTCGGTGACCTCGGCGGCGATCCGCAGCGAGCGGGCCTCGTCGGCGACGGTGAGGCCGTACCCGCTCTTGATCTCCATGGTGGTGGTGCCCTGCCGCATCGCCTCGGCCCGCAGCCGGTGGACGGTGGCGCGCAGCTCGCCGTCGGAGGCGGCCCGGGTCGCGCCGACCGTGGTGCGGATGCCGCCCCCGGTGTAGGGCTGTCCGGCCATCCGGGCGGCGAACTCCGCGGCCCGGTCGCCGGCGAAGACCAGGTGGGCGTGGCTGTCCACGAAGCCGGGGAGTACCGCCGCCCCGTCGGCGTCGATCCGCCGGTCGGCGGCCGGGGCGTACCGGGCCGGGCCGATCCACGCGACCCGACCCGCCTCGACCAGCACGGCCGCGTGGTGGCGGATGCCCAGCGGGCCGCCCTCGCCCTCGCCGGCGACGTTGGTGACCAGCTCCCCGATGTTGTCCACCAGCAGGCTGCCGGTCATGACGTCACCTCCCCGATGGCGTCCCGCAGCTCGGTCGGCACGTCGACGGTCAGGTGCCTGCCGTCGGCGACCACGACCCGGCCGTCCACCACGACGTGGCTGACGTCCGCGGCGGTGGCGGCGAAGAACGCGCCGACCGGCGGCACCCCGGCGGTACGGGCGCTGTCCAGCCGGACGGTCACCAGGTCGGCCCGGTGGCCGACGGCCAGCCGTCCGGCGTCGCCCCAGCCCAACGCGGTGTGCCCGGCCACGGTGGCCGCGGAGAGCAGGTCGACCGCGGCGAAGTGGCCGCGCCGGCGGGTCCGCAGCCGCTCGTCCAGCTCCACCGCGCGGGCCTCCTCGAAGAGGTCGACCAGCGCGTGGCTGTCGCTGCCGAGGCTCAGCGGGCTGCCCGCCTCGGCCATCCGCCGGGCCGGCCCGATCCCGTCCGCCAGGTCCCGCTCGGTGGTGGGGCAGAGGCAGACGCCGGTCCGGCTCTCCCCGAGCAGCGACAGGTCGGCGCTGGTGGGGTGGGTCGCGTGGACGGCGGTGGTGTGCCGGCCCAGCACCCCGTGATCGGCGAGCAGCCGGGTGGGGGTGCAGCCGTGCATTGCCCGGCAGGCGTCGTTCTCGGCGGGCTGCTCGGAGAGGTGGACGTGCAGCGGCACGCCGCGCCGGTCCGCCCAGCCGGCGACGGTGGCGAGCTGTTCCGCCGGTACCGCCCGGACGGAGTGGATGGCGGCGCCGACCCGGGCGTGCGCGTTGTCCGGGCTGAACCCGCTGACCCGTTCCGCCCAGCGCAGCGCGTCGCCGTCGCCGAACCGGCGCTGCGGCCCGACCAGCGGCGCGCCGTCCACGCTGGACGTGAGATAGCAGGTGTCCAGCAGGGTGAGCCGGATGCCGGCGTGCCCGGCCGCCTCGACCAGCGCTGCGGACATCGCGTTCGGATCGTCGTACGGCTTCCCCTCCGGGCCGTGGTGCAGGTAGTGGAACTCGCCGACGCAGGTGATCCCGGCGAGCGCCATCTCCGCGTACGCGGCCCGGGCCAGGGACAGGTAGGAGTCGGGGTCGAGCCGCTGGGCGACGTGGTACATCCGGTCCCGCCAGCTCCAGAAGTCGCCCCGACCGGCGTGGGTACGCCCGCGCAGCGCCCGGTGGAAGGCGTGCGAGTGGGCGTTGGCCAGACCCGGCAGGGTCAGCCCGGGCAGGCGTACCGCGTCGCCGAGCACCTCGACGCCGGCGGTGGGCGTACCGGCGGTCAGCGGGGCGACCGCGGTGATCCGCCCGTCGTCGGTCTCGATCAGCACGTCCGGGGTGGGCTCGGCGTGGTCGGGCAGCCAGGCGTACTCCGCCAGCCATCGGGTCAGCGGCATGCCAGCTCCTCCAGCGCCCGGGCCAGGGCGGTCACCCCGGCGGCGCAGTCCACGTCGGTGGCGGACTCGGCGGGCGAGTGTGACACCCCGGTCGGGTTGCGCACGAAGAGCATCGCGGTGGGCAGGTGCGCGGCGAGCACCCCGGCGTCGTGCCCGGCCCCGGTGGGCAGCACCGGCGCGTCCAGCAGTCGGGCCAGCCGGTCCGCCAGCCCGCCGTGGAACGCCACCAGCGGGGTGGCCGACTCCTCGGTCAGGGTGAGCTCCGTACCGTCCCGCTTCGCCCGCTCGGCGGCCTTCGCGTGTACCGCGTCCACCAGGCCGTGCAGGGTCTCCGGTTCGGCCGCCCGAGCGTCCAGCCAGCCGGTCACCCGCGACGGGATGGCGTTGGTGGCGTTGGGCTCGACCCGGACCCGGCCCACGGTGGCGTGCGCCCCGCGCAGCCGGGCCTCCTTGTTGGCCGCCAGCACCGTGAACGCGTACGTGAGCATCGGGTCGCGGCGGTCGGCCATCCGCGTCGTACCGGCGTGGTTGCCCTCGCCGTGGAAGTCGAAGCGCCAGCGGCCGTGCGGCCAGATCGCGCTGGCCACCGCGACCGGCGCGTCCTGCTCGACCAGCGCACGACCCTGCTCGACGTGCAGCTCCACGAAGGCCGCGAAGCGGCCGAGCAGCGCCGGATCGGCGCCCGCCGGCCGGTCGCCCAGCGCCTCGCCGAAGCTCACCCCGTCGGCGTCGCGCAACTCCGCCGCCCGTTCCACCGACAGGGCGCCGCTGAGCAGCCGCGACCCGAGGCACGGTACGCCGAACCGCGCCCCCTCCTCCTCGACGAACGCGCCGACCGCCACGGACCGGGACGGCGCGACGCCCGCGGCCCGGAGCTCGTCCACGGCGAGGAACGCGCTGACGATGCCGAGCGGCCCGTCGTACGCCCCGCCGTGCGGCACCGAGTCGAAGTGGCTGCCGGTCAGCACCGCCGTCCCGGCCTGCGGATCACCCCACCAGGCGAAGAGGTTGCCGTTGCCGTCTTCGGTCACCGGCATGCCGCGGTGCGCGGCCTGCTCGCGGAACCAGTTCCGCAGCCACAGCTCCGGCTCGGTCAGCGCGTAGCGCAGGTAGCCGCCGCTGCGCTCGTCCCGCCCGACCGGCGCGATCTCGTCCCAGAGCTTGCGGAACCGGGCGGCGAGGTCCGTCACGCCGTACCCCTGTCGTTCGCGACCGCGGGGCTCCGCTTCGCTGCACTCCTCGCGCTCACCGCACCCTCCGTCATCGGCACCCGCACACCGGTGCGCTCGGCGACCTCCCGGGCGTCGTCGTAGCCGGCGTCCACGTGCCGGATCACGCCCATCGCCGGGTCGTTGGTGAGTACCCGCTCGATCTTCTGCCCGGCCAGCGCGCTGCCGTCGGCGACGCACACCTGCCCGGCGTGGATCGAGCGGCCGATGCCCACTCCGCCGCCGTGGTGGATGGAGACCCAGGACGCCCCGCTGGCCGTGTTGACCAGCGCGTTGAGCAGCGGCCAGTCGGCGATCGCGTCGGAGCCGTCGGCCATCGCCTCGGTCTCCCGGTACGGGCTGGCGACGCTGCCGCAGTCCAGGTGGTCCCGGCCGATCACCACCGGCGCGGAGAGTTCACCGGAGGCGACCATCTCGTTGAACCGCACCCCGGCCTTGTCCCGCTCGCCGTAGCCCAGCCAGCAGATCCGCGCCGGCAGGCCCTGGAAGGCGACCCGCTCGCCGGCCATCCGGATCCACCGCGCGAGGGACTCGTTCTCCGGGAACAGGTCGAGAATCGCCCGGTCGGTCGCGGCGATGTCCTTCGGATCACCGGAGAGCGCCGCCCAGCGGAACGGGCCCTTCCCCTCGCAGAACAGCGGCCGGATGTACGCCGGCACGAAGCCGGGGAAATCGAACGCCCGCTCGTACCCGCCGAGCTTCGCCTCGCCCCGGATCGAGTTGCCGTAGTCGAAGACCTCCGCGCCCGCGTCGAGGAAGCCGACCATCGCCTCGACGTGCTTCGCCATCGACGCCCGGGCCCGGTCGGTGAACTCGGCCGGCTTCTTCGCCGCGTAGTCCCGGGCGTCGGCCGGCTCCACCCCCTCCGGCAGGTACGACAGCGGGTCGTGGGCGCTGGTCTGGTCGGTGACGATGTCGATCGCCACGCCCCGGCGCAGCAGCTCCGGGAAGACCGTGGCCGCGTTGCCGACCACGCCGACGCTCAGCGCCCGGCGCTCCCGCTTGGCGGCGAGCACCCGCTCGACGGCGTCGTCCAGGGAGTCGGCCACCTCGTCGAGGTACCGGTCGTGCACCCGGCGGTCCAGCCGGCTGCGGTCCACGTCCACGATCAGGCAGGCGCCACCGTTCATGGTGACCGCGAGGGGCTGGGCCCCGCCCATCCCGCCGCAGCCGGCGGTCAGGGTCAGCGTCCCGGCGAGCGAGCCGCCGGCGAGCTTCGCCGCCACCGCGGCGAACGTCTCGTACGTGCCCTGGAGGATGCCCTGGGTGCCGATGTAGATCCAGGAGCCGGCGGTCATCTGCCCGTACATGGTCAGCCCGAGCTGTTCGAGGCGGCGGAACTCCGGCCAGGTGGCCCAGTCGCCGACCAGGTTCGAGTTGGCCAGCAGCACCCGCGGCGCCCACTCGTGGGTCCGCATGACGCCCACCGGGCGGCCGGACTGCACCAGCATCGTCTCGTCGTCGCGCAGGTCGGTCAGCGTCCGCACCAGCGCGTGGTAGGACGGCCAGTCCCGGGCGGCCTTGCCGGTGCCGCCGTAGACCACCAGGTCGTCGGGGCGCTCGGCCACCTCCGGGTCGAGGTTGTTCATCAGCATCCGCAGCGCGGCCTCCTGCGGCCACCCCCGGGCGGTGCGTTCGGTGCCGCGGGCGGCGCGGACGGGCTGGTGCATCTCGTACTCCTCTCAGCTGAGGAACAACTGGCGGCGGGCGGCGGACGACTCGAACGCCTCGAGCCGGGACTGGGTGTCGGCGGGGGTGGCGTCGCAGATCGCCTGGAGCACCACCATCGCCAGGGTCATCGGGGCGGTGTGCAGGTCGAAGACGAGGTCGGTGCCGACGGCGGCGGGCAGCACCACCTCGGCGTGCTCGGTGGCCGGGCTGACCGGCGAGTCGGTGATCGCCACGGTGCGCAGGCCCGCGGCCCGGGCCTCCCGCAGCGCGTCCAGGGTCTCCCGTGGGTAGCGGGGCAGCACGAAGGCGAGCAGCGCGGTGGCCCCGGCCGCGGCGGCCTGTTCCAGCCGGTCGGTGAGGAGGCTGCCGCCGGCGTCGAGCACCCGCACGTCGGGGTGCACCTTGGCGGCGAAGTACGCGAAGTACGCGGCCAGCGGCCCGGCGGCGCGCAGCCCGAGCACCGGCAGCGGGCGGCTGGCCCCGAGCAGCTTTCCCACCTCTGCGATCCGGTCGGCGTCGGCGAGCTGCCCGGCGAGGCGGTCGAGGTTGCCCACCTCCGCGCGGACCGCCCGCTGCAGCGC
>JBARAE010001050.1:0-3676 GCA_049791715.1 Micromonospora sp. | reverse complement strand
CGCCGAGCTGCGCCGCCCGGTCCGCGGCGTCGCCGCCGGCCAGGCCGTCGTGGCATACCGGCCGGACCCGGCCGGGGACATCGTGCTCGGCTCGGCCACCATCACCGGCTGACGTCCGCCCACGATCGTGTAGTAGCCGGCCGGCCGCTGGCCGTGGCAGCGCGGGTCCACCTGTCCCGGTCGGCCGCTACAGGTCTGATGTCGAAAACGCATCGCGGCCTTACGGCGACCCGAATCGGCGGGACGCGCAGCCCGCCGACGTGATCCCGCTCGTGATCCGTTCATGTCATCAGATCTGTAGCGTCCTGTCGGTCATCGGTGGGCCCGCTGTCGGCGGGTGCGGGTGACGGTGGGCGGTGGGTGGCGGGCTTGCCGTCGGGGCGGCGGCGGCACACCGGATAATCGTCGGCGTGACAGATCAGTCCTGGCCCTGGCCCGCCGGCGCGGCCACCGGCATCGGCTCGCTGCCCGGCACCGACATCGCGGAGGCGCAGCGGATCGTGCTCGGCGAGCTGCCTGCGCTGCCGCATCTGCCCGAGCTGCCCGCCCGGGGTCCCGGGGCCGACCTGATCGGCCGTACCGCCGGCCTCCTCGTGGAGCTGCCGGTCGAGGTGTACGCGGCCCGCTGGCGGATCGCCCTCCGACCGGGGCGGGACCTGCGCCGGTCCCGGGACCTGATGGAACGTGACCTGGACCAGCTCGCCGAGCAGGCCGAGGGGTACGCCGGGCCGGTCAAGGTGCAGGTCGGGGGCCCGTTCACCCTGGCGGCCGCGCTGGAGCTGCCGATCGGCGGCCGGGTGCTGCGCGACCCCGGCGCCGTCCGCGATCTCACCGGTTCGCTCGCCGAGGGCGTGCGGATCCATGTCGAGGCGGTCGCCCGGCGGCTGCCCCGGGCGTCGGTGCTGCTCCAGCTCGATGAGCCGTCGCTGCCGGCGGTCCTGGCTGGGAGGGTGCCCACCGAGAGCGGCTTCGGCACCCACCGGGCGGTGGAGCCGGAAGTCGCCCGCTCCCTGCTGCGCACCGTCATCGACGCCGCCGGGGTACCGACCGTGGTGCACTGCTGCGCGCCGGACGTGCCGCTGGAGCTGATCCGCTCCGCCGGCGCGGTCGGGGTCGCGCTGGACCTGGGCCAGGTCACCGACCTGGACCCGCTGGGCGAGGCGATCGACGCGGGCCTCGGGCTGCTGGCCGGCGCCGCACCGGCGCTGCCGCCGTCCGCCGGTCGCCCGCCGACGTCGGCCCAGGTAGCCGACCGGGTACGCACCCTCTGGGACCGTCTGGGCTTCCCGCGCCGCCGGCTGGCGCAGCAGGTGGTGGTCACCCCCGCCTGTGGCCTCACCGGGGCCACTCCGCAGTACGCCCGGGCCGTGCTCGCCGCGTGTCGGGACGCCGGCCGCCGGCTCTACGAGGACTGACGTTTCCCGTCGTACCCGCCGGGCAGGATGACCGGCATGATTGGACAGCTGCGTTCGGTGGTGATCGACTGCCCCGATCCGCGTGCCCTGGCCGGCTTCTACTCGGAGCTGCTCGGCCTGCCGCTGATCGAGGACAATTCCGACGGCGACGAGTGGGTGGTGCTCGGCGGTCCACCCGGGCACCAGCCGCGGGTCGCGTTCCAAAAGGCCCTCAACCTGCGGGCCCCGAACTGGCCCGACCCGGAACGGCCGCAGCAGTTCCACCTCGATGTCACGGTCGACGACATCGAGGCCGCGGAGCGGGCGGCCCTGGCCCTGGGCGCCCGGCGGTTGCCCGGCGAGGGTGGGGGTTTCCGGGTCTACGCCGACCCGGTCGGGCACCCGTTCTGCCTCTGCTGGGACTGACCTCTGACAGGCCGGTCCGGCGGGGGTTGCACTGAGGGTGCATGATCGCCACCGTGATCGACTCCTCGCCCCGCCGGGCCTCCGGCTCGCTCTTCGGGCTCGCCTACGGGGACGCCCTGGGCAAGCCGACCGAGTTCCTCACCGTCGCCGAGATCGAGCGCCGGTACGGCCCGACCGGCCCGCGGGAGCTGGTTGGCGATCCGGCCCTGGTCACCGACGACACGCAGATGGCGCTCGCGGTCGGCTGGGCGCTGCACGAGGCTCCGGCGTTCACCCCGGACGTGGTGGAGCCGTTGCTGCGGCAGCGCTTCCTCGACTGGGCGGCCAGCCCGGACAACAACCGGGCGCCCGGCGTGACGTGCCTGCGGGCCTGCGCCGAGCTGTCCCGGGGCACCCGCTGGCAGGAGGCGACGGTGGTCGGCTCGAAGGGGTGCGGCGCCAACATGCGGGTCACCCCGATCGGGCTGCTCGACGTCGACCTGGACACCCTCGCCGGGCTGGCCCAGCTCCAAGCGGGCCTGACGCACGGTCACCCGACCGGTCTGGCGGCCAGTGAGCTGACCGCGTACGCGGTGCGGCTGCTCCGCGACGGCGCCGCGCTGAAGGAGCTGCCGGGCCTGCTCACCGCGCGGGCCCGCGAGCAGCGGAGCGTCTACCGCGCCGACTGGCTCGGGGACCTGTGGCAGGTCGCCGGGGCTGCGTCCCCGGCGGAGTTCATGGCCTCCGGCTGGGACGAGTGCCTCGGCATCCTGGGCCGGCTCGACGCGGCGCTGGCCGGGCCCGACGACGGCGGCGACCCGTGCCGGCACACCGGGGAGGGCTGGATCGCCGAGGAGGCCCTCGCCACCGCACTGCTCTGCGCCCTGCGGCACGCCGACGATCCGGTCGCCGCGTTGGCCCGGGGCGCGACCACCGCCGGCGACTCCGACTCGATCGCCGCCCTCGCGGGCGCGTTCGTGGGGGCCGCGGAGGGCATGTCGGCCTGGCCGACCGACTGGTCCACCCGGATCGAGTACGCCGACCAGCTCACCGCCCTCGGCGCGGCCTGGGACTGACCCGGGGCCCGCTCAGGTAAGGACGTCGGCCGCGAGAAAGCCGACGGCGAGGCCGCCGGCCAGCCCGAGCGGCCATGACCACCAGCGCCCGGGCCGGTTCAGTCGCCTCCAGCCGAGCGTCAGGCTGGTCGCCGCTGCCACGCTGGCGACCAGCAGCGCGACCCAGGCGATCGCACCACCGGGCTGCTCCGGGTGCATCCCCGGAGGGGGCGGCTCGTCGCTGCCGGTCACCTCGGGAGTGAACCAGACGAGCAGCCAAGCGAAGAGCGGGAGCAGCGTGGCTGCGACGAGCGAGCCGACCGCCATCGTGGCTCGGCGGGTCCAGCGGGTGGCCGTCGATACGGAGGGGGCGTCGACACCTGCGCGGTCGGTCATCGCGCCAGTGTCGCCCTGATCGCGGTACGTCGGCTCGGCTCCTCGGTCAGGCCGGGCTCGGCCGGCCGTGCAGTCGCCGGACCTGCCGCCACAGGTCGGGATCACAGGTGCCGGCGCGGTTGGCGAAGGCGTCGGCCGCAACGTGCAGGGGTTCGGCGAGGTCGAGCCAGCTGTCGTGGTCCGCGTCGGCGTCCCAGTCGCGGGTGGGGATGCGGACGTGGTCGTCCCGGCCGGACTTGTCCTGGCTGGTGATCTTCAGGACGTCGGCGCCCCGATTGTCGGCGTGCACCACCAGGCAGGGGCGGACCTTCGAGCCGGTGCCGTCGGCGTACGGGACGTCGGCCCACCAGATCTCGCCGGGCCGGGGGTCGGCGGTGGGCCGTTCGGCGCCCCGCGGACGCGGCGGGGCGGTGGTACGGCCGGGGC
>JBARAE010001049.1:0-2921 GCA_049791715.1 Micromonospora sp. | reverse complement strand
CACCCGGACGGCTCGCCACCCGATGGGGTGGGCGTGCAGCCGTCCGCTACCGTGACAGCGCCCGTTCGCACGCGACCCCGGAGGACCAGTGCCCCTGCTCTACACCATCGGCAAGCTCACCGTGGCGCCCGCGCTGCGGTTGGCCTTCCGTCCGCACGTGGAGGGGTTGGAGCACATCCCGGCGACCGGTGGGGCGATCTTCGCCGGCAACCATCTCTCCGTCGCCGACGAGTTGCTGCTCGGCACCGTCGTTCCCCGGCATCTGGCCTTCTGGGCCAAGTCGGAGTACTTCACGGGCACCGGCGTGCGGGGTGCCTTCTCCAAGTTCGTGCTGACCGGGCTGGGCGCCATTCCGGTGGAGCGGGCCGGCGGCCGGGCGGCCCTGTCCGCGTTCGACGCTGCGATCCCGGTGCTCAAGGCCGGTGACCTCGTCGCCGTCTACCCGGAGGGGACCCGGTCGCCGGACGGCCGGCTCTACCGGGGGCGTACCGGTGCGGCCCGGCTGGCGGTGGCGGCCGGCGTGCCGCTCATTCCGGTCGGCGTGACCGGCACCGACAAGGCGCAGCCGATCGGGACGCGGGTGCCCCGGCCCGGCCGGGCCGAGATCGGCATCCGGTTCGGCAAGCCGCTGGACTTCACCGGCCGGCCCGACGACCGGACCTCGCTGCGCGAGATGACCGACGAGCTGATGAGCGAGATCCAGAAGCTCACCGGTCAGGAGTACGTGCCGCGGTACGCCCCGCGCCGGAGCGAGACCCCGGGCGAGGCCGCCGCCTGAACCGTCACGGGGCGTCCGCGCCCCGGCGCCGCTCCTGGTCGACGACCGCGTCGAGATCGGAGAGCCGGTCCATCTGCTGCATGGTGCGCGCCATCCGGGCGTTGCTCGGTATCCGGTCCCGGTTGCGGGACAGGAAGGCCCAGTAGCCGGCCGTGAACGGGCAGGCATCCTCGCCCAGGCGTTTGCGCGGGTCGTACCGGCAGCCGCCGCAGTAGTCGCTCATCCGGTTGATGTACGCGCCGCCGGAGACGTACGGCTTGGTGGTCATCCGGCCCAGGTCGGCGTACTGGCTCATGCCCACCACGTTGGCGGTCATCACCCACTCGTACCCGTCGACGAAGCGGGTGTGGAACCACTCGACCAGCTCGGTCGGGCGCCAGCCGCGCTGCAGCGCGTAGTTGCCGAGCACCATCAGCCGGGGGATGTGGTGCACCCAGGCCCGGTCCCGGACCCCGGCGAGGACGTCGGAGAGGCAGTGCGCGTCGACCGCGTCCGCGTCCAGCTCGTTCCACCAGGCCGGGAGCGATCCCCGGGCGCCCAGTTCGTTGCTGTTCCGCCAGGTGGCGTCGAAGTACCAGTAGGTGTGCCAGATGAAGTCCCGCCAGCCGAGGAGCTGCCGGATGAAGCCCTCCACGCTGGGCAGTGACGCGCCCTGCCGGCAGTACGCCTGCTCGGCCCCGCGGACCGCCTCCATCGGGTCCAGCAGACCCAGGTTGAACGAGGACGACAGCATGCTGTGCGCCATCCACGGGTCGGTGGAGAGCATCGCGTCCTCGTACGGGCCGAACGCGGGGAGGCGGTGGGTGAGGAAGTGCCGCAGGCGCGCCCTGGCCTCCTTGCCGGTGGCCGGGAACCGGCGCGGGCCGTCCCGGCCCACGAAGCTGATCCCCTCCCGCTCCCAGCGGTCCAGGTCGGCCCGGACCTCCACGTCGATGGCGTCCTCCGTGGGCATCGGCGCGGCCGGGACGTTCAGTTCGCCCTCCTTCGGGGGCGGCTCCCGGTTCTCGACGTCCAGGCTCCACCGGCCGCCGACCGGTTCATCGCCCTCGACCAGCACCCGGTGGTGCTGCCGGGCGAACCGGTAGAACGCCTCCATCCGCAGCGCGCCCCGGCGCTGGTCGGCCCACTCGGCGAAGTCCGCCAGGCTCGTCGGGTAGCCGCGCGCCGGCAGCACGGTGACCCGGTCCAGGCCACGGACGAAGGCCAGCGCCCCCCGTGAGGAGGGGTGGCACACCTCCAGCGGCTCGCGGACCTTCTTCAGCGCCTCGCGGTAGGTCTCGGTGCGCAGGAAGATCGCCTGGTCGCCGAGCTCGGCGGCGCGGTGCCGCAGCGCGGAGAGGACCAGGTGGGCCTTCTGCCGGTGGTAGGCCCGGCGACGGAAGACCGCCTTCGACTCGATCAGCAGAACGGGTTGCCGGCGGTCGTCGAGGAAATGCGGCCCCAGCTGATCGGCGAACAGCCAACGCCGCAACATGTCCCGATTATGCGGGTTGAGGCGGTTACCGCTCGCGCGAAACGAGTGCCTTTATGTGTTCGAGACCTCGCCTCGGAGGCGGGATCAGACCTGGTCGGGCGTGACGATCTGCCGGCGCAGCACGTTCAGCAGCCGGCCACTGTCCTCCACCGACAGTCGGGTGAAGACACCGGTGGCGAGGCTGCCGTGGTCGACCGAGGTGCAGACCACCACCGTGTCGCCGTCGGCGGAGCCAGTCGCGCAGCGCGCGTACCGGCCCCGCACCCCGGTCTCCACCGGCACCGCCGATTCGAGCCGGTACCGGTCCCTCAGCCGGGCGATCTCCGCGTCCGCGTCCGCCTCGGGGCTGAGCCGGAAACCCGTGCCGCCGAAGACCGTCACCCGCTTGCCGTCCGAGGTGGTGTAGACCCCGACGAAGGTGTCCTCGGCGAGCAGGTGCGCCTGGCGTACCTCGGTCTCCAGCTCCTCGGCGGTCCGCTGGCTGGGCTCGTCCTCCCGCAGCCGCAGGTCGGCCACCTGGTCGGGCAGGGAGGCGCTGGCCGGGTACTGCTCGGTGAGGGGCTTGGCCCACCAGAGCGGGGCGCCGCAGCAGCAGGCGACGGTGAGCAGCAGGACCCAGGGCCAGCGCCGCCGACGGCGGACCGGCACCGGCACGTACCCCTTGGGGGC
>JBARAE010001048.1:0-6004 GCA_049791715.1 Micromonospora sp. | reverse complement strand
GCCCAGCGCGGCCGCGTGCTGGTGCAGCGCGGCGGCCTGCGCCTGGGCGGCGACCAGGCGGCCGGTGGTCACCTCGACCCGTTCGACGTCGAGCGTCGCGCCGGCGACCAGGTACACGGCGAGCTTGTCGACGACCGCCTGCCGGCGCTTGCGTTTGCCGAAGAGCTTCTTCGCCGCCTCCTGCGCCTCCGTGTGCCAGGCGGTCAGCTCGGGGCGCGCGTACACGTCCGGCCGGAAGGTGGCGAGCTCCCCGGCGAAGCCCTGGTGGAAGGCGGCGAGGTCGGCCTGGAGCCGGGCCACCGCCTCGTCCCACCGCCGGTCGCCGGCGCGCAGCGTCATCTCCCGGTCCGGCAACATCCCGCGTACGGCGAGCCACGCGCCGGCCTGTAGCTCGGTGACGGTTTCCGGGCTGGGGAGCGTGCGCAGCAGCCCGAGCAGGTGCGGGTGGGGTGCGAGGTCGGCGCGGACGCGTTCGAGTTCCGCGGCGATCTCGGTAACGGCATCGCCGTGCAGCCCGTCGAGGGCGCGGCACCCGCTGAGCGCCCAGGGGTGCTCGGGCCGCAGCCGCGCCGAGCGGGCGGCGGCCGGGAACTCGCGCAGGGTCCGCTCCACCTGCGCCCGCGCCTCCGCGGGTCCGTGCAGGTAGCTCACCGGGATCGGAGCCGCCGGGCCGTCCCCGTACGCGAGGACCTGCTCGTAGGCCGACCACAGCGACATCCCGACGGGGTTCGCGGTGTGGACCTGCTCCGGGTACTCGACCAGCGGCGCCAGCCGGGTGCGGTAGGCGGTCTCGAGGGCCGTCCAGTCGCCGTCGCCGCCGTCGTCGTACTGGTCGAGGGCGTCGCGGAGCTGCTGGCGGATCGCGTTGAGGGACTGCTTGCGCCCGTGCAGGTCCAGCGCGAACGCTCCGAGGCCGATCTGCTTGAGTCGCCGCTTCACGACCTCGAGGGCGGCCTGCTTCTCGGCGACGAACAGCACCGACCGGCCGGCGGCGACCGCCCGGGCGATCATGTTGGTGATGGTCTGCGACTTGCCGGTGCCGGGCGGGCCTTCCAGGACGAAGGACTGGCCGCGCTCGGCCATCACGATCGCCTGCATCTGGGACCCGTCGGCGGGGATCGGCAGGTGCAGTTCGGCCTCGTCGACGGCGACGTCGGCATCGTGGTCGGGGCGGGCCGGGTCGTCGAAGGTGGCGCCGGAGGACTCGACCAGGTGCCGGACGACGGGGTTCTCCATGAACCGGGGCCAGTGGTCGCCGAGGTCCCGCCACATCTGGAAGGTGGAGAACTGCAGCAGCCGCAGGCTGGCGGTCTCGTCGATGCGGTAGTTCAGCCGGTTGTCGACCAGCCCGGTGTTGATTGCGGCCAGGGTCTTCGCGATGTCGATGCCGTGCTCGTCGAGGACCGGCTGCTCCAGCTCGGGGATGCGCACGCCGTGCTTGACCCGTAGCCACTCGATCAGGCAGTAGTTCGGGCTGGCCACCTCGGTGCCGTCGACGACCATCGCGTACGGGCGGCGGCCGGTGCCGCCCTCGATGCGTACCGGCAGCAGGAACAGCGGCGCGTACGCCTCTCCCCCGGTGGTCTTGGTGTGCACCAGGGTGCCGATGGTCAGGTAGAGGTAGTTGCTGCCGGTCTCCTGCGCCATCGTGCGTGCCTCGCGCTGCATCGCGCGCATGACGGTCTTGTAGCGGGCCTCGGTGACCGCGCCGTAGACCCGGCGGTCGGTGCGCAGCTCCCGGGTGAGGATCTCGGCGTCGAGATCCTGCGCCCGGCGCGCGCCGGCCAGCTCGTGCACGTGGCTGATGTCGTCCTGCGGGATGACCTGCACCTGCCGGCCGTCGTGGATGAGGTCGTCGAGCAGGGCGAGGGCACCGGCCGGCACGTGCAGGTCCAGGCCCCGGCCGCGCTTGGGCAGGTTGAGCAGCGGGTTGCGCAGGCTCAGGTCGAGCAGGGACTTCCGCCACTGCTGGATCCGGGCCGGCGATCCGTCGGAGGGCTGCGGCACCTCGTCGCCCTCGTCGGCGAGCTGTCGCAGCTTCGCGGCGGCGACACCGGGCGGCAGGTCGAGGGAGGCGGCTTCAGTGACGGTGTCCGCGGTCGTCTGGGCTTCGACCGGCGCGACCAGCTCGTCGGTGGACGGCAGCGGCTGGATGCCGGAGCGGTGGGCAAGGTGGACGTCGACGACACCCTGCAGGCGGTGGCCGTCGGCGCGGAAGTGGCCGAGCCCGACCCGAACCGCCTCGGTGAAGGTCGCCGACTGGGCGCCGGGCCCGATGCGGGTCAGCTCGACGGGCACCGCCCGGCCCGAGTCGACCATCGAGATCAGCAGGTTGGTCTCGGTCACCGCCGCGGACCCGAGCCGCTCCTCCTCAAGGAGGAAGCCGCCGAAGGCGTGCCCCTCGCTGACGAAGATGAGCGGGTGCAGCCCCGCCGCCTCCAGGCATGCGGCGTAGGTGACGGAGAGGTCGAGGCAGTTGCCGAGCCGCCCGTCCAGCACCGCGGCCGTCGTCCGTACCTTCTGGCCACTGTTCTCGAACGACGCCGGCAGGGTCTGGTAGGTGATCTCGAGCTGGCGCAGCGCCTCGTACACGGCGCCAGCGATCAGCGCCGCCCGCTCCGAGCCGTCCTGGTAGCCCTGCAGGGACCCGGAGCCGGTACGCGCGAGCAGGATCTGCGCCGTCGACCGCAGCACCGCCTCGACCGCCCGGGTGTTGGGCTGCACGAAGGCCGCCAGGCTGTCGTAGAGAGCCGGGCTGTTGAACCACTCGTTGTGCGCCAGCACTCTGGACGGGGCGACCAGCCGCAGTTCCTCGTCACCTGCCTGGACGGTGAGGCGGTAGTCGACCGGGAAGGCCTCGTCGGTGCGGTAGAGCAGCGCCCGGTCGGGCGTGACGTCGCGGAAGTCGTCCCAACCGGTGCTCGCGCCCGGCCGCAGCGGCGCGGTGAGCGTACGCGTCCACGGCTCGGTGAGGGCACCGTCGGGGCCGAGCAGCTCCAGCGTCAGCGTCACGTCCGCCAGCGGCTCCGTGCCGCGGTTGACCAGCGTGAGGTGGCGGACCAGCGGCACCCGGTTGTGCACCAGCGCGGCGTTGATCGCCGGCTGCACGAGCAACGCGACGGCAAGCTGGTCGTCGTCGGCGGTGAACTGCGCGAAGACGCTGTCGGGCATGGGCGTTTCTCCAGGTGGCGAGGCCAGGGAAGGTCAGCCTAGCGGTCGTCCCACCGGTGGAGGCTCGCCCGGACCGTCTGTCGATCTTGGTTGTCGTACCCGTAGTGCAGGATGTGCGCCATGACGACGCACCACCGCTTGGTCTACGGCCACGCCACCAATCACGACTGCCTCGCCTTCGTCGACGCCGACATCGCATCCGGGGAGGCCGCGGAGATCAGGGCACTCGCCGCCGCCCGTACCTGGGGCGAGGCCCGGCAGGTGCAGATGACCCACCTGTCGAACCCGGCCGGCCCCGAGTGCTACGAAGAGGACGACTACCCCGATGACGAGCCCTTCGACATCACCGAGGTGGGTGCGGTCGCGGAGATGAGCTGGCCCGAGATGGTCACGGCGCGGGCGGTCGGCGTACTGCCGCAGGACCTGCGGGACCGGTACGGCAAACTTGTGCTCACGGTTCACGACGGTGAGTACCTCGAGGTTCCGCTCGACGGCGAGGCTGAACTGGTTGCGGAGCTGCGCGAGCGTGGCTACGAGGTGACCCGCGACGACGACCTCATCAACCTGCTCGACGGCCTCGACCTCGGCGCGGTGACCGCCTGAGGAACGACGGAGACGCCGGCATCGCTTCCGAGGACCGGTTCGCTACCCGTGCCGGCCGGCGTCTCCGTAGCTCGTGCTCACCGGCGGCGCTTGTTGATGCTCGGAAGGCCGCCGGACACGGTCCGCACGCTGCCGTCCGGGTTGCTCCGGCCCGGCTTCTGCAGGGCCTCGGTGACCCGCCTCCCGGCGAGGTCGGAGGCGCTCAGGTTGACGACGACCCGGTCCGACCGCCGCCAGCTCCTTAGGTGAGCCAGAGCCTGCTGGCTGTCGGCGACGCCGGTCAACGCACGGATGGCCGGCATCGCCCTGGCCGGTTCAGCGAGCAGGAGGTGGGCGACCTCAGCGGGACTCAGCATGCGCGGCGAGGCGTTGCCCACTGGAACGAGTGAGGCGTGAATCCTCCCGTTCTGGAGCCACAGCCACACCGGCCGCTTGCCGTCGCCGGCCCGCATCACCGGGGTTGCGGCCGGCGCCGCTTGCCGTTCCCGCACGAACCCTTCGGCGAGCTCCCACTGCTCCGGCCTGAACCGGACCGGGATGACCTCGGTCAGGCGCGGTGCCGACGGGTCCCGGACGGTGAGTTGTGCGCGCCGCTTCACCTGGCCGGCTGCGGTGGGTGAGCCGATCTCGAGGACCGCGGCGAGCGGGATCTGCCTGACGTCCGCCTTCAGCCATGGCAGCAACCGCCCACGCCGGACGACAAGATGCTCCTGCTCGAACCAGGCGTCCCAACGCCGAGCCAACCCGACCACCTCCCGTGCTGCGCACGTTAGCGGCCTGATGATCATTACTGCACTCGGCGCAACGGCCAGTTGACACGACGGATCGTCTGATGTGTCGCCGCGCAGGCGGCGCGAGGACCCTGCGGTATCCCCCAGGCTCGACCCGGAGCTGCGCCCGTGCCCAGTCCCGGTCGGTCACCCGTCAAGAGGCCCGGTCCCGCCTGCCATTGTCGGGTTCCGGCTCGTCGTACGGCGGCTTCTCGTAGTCGAGGATCTCAGGGCCGTAGTCAGGTCCCCAGTCGGAGAACCTGCTTGGTTCCCGCCGGGGTGGCGTGGGCTGCCCCGTCGCCGGTTCGTCGTCCGTACTCGGTCGCTCGGTGGTCACCAGCGACCGCTAACGGATTCGGATGACGTCCAGCGTCGCGGCCCGACCATCCGGCGGGCCGGGCTCGCTCACCGCCCAGGACCGCACGCCGCTGGGTCGGCTGTGGGACAACCGGGCCAGCGGCGCAATCGCCTGACCTTGAGGACTCAGGTGATGGCGAGGGCGGCGGTGAGCACCGGAAGGTCGTACGGAGTGACCAGCCGCAGCGGCTTGTCCGTCCTCCGGCCGTGCTCAGTGATGATGAGGGCTGTGCTCAGGTAGCCGGCCTGCCTCTCCCGGCTGAGCCGGTCGATCGCCTCCACCACGGTGATCGCCCGCGGCACCAGAACGGCGTCCTCGCCCGGCTCGGCAAACTTCAGCACGTGGCTGACCGGCTCCTCCTCGGCGATTCCCGTATTCCTGGTCAACTGGTCGGCGAGCCACCGAGCGATGGCGTTGGTGGTGAGTACGCCGGCGTAGCTGTCGCCGTCGTACACGGGCAGTTGCGAGTACCCAAAGGCCCGGACATGGTCCAGCGCCGCGCTGATCGGGTCGTCCGGATGCACTACGCAGACCTTCGCGGATCCAAGGACGGTCAGCGCGCGCGGTGGTTCGAGAATCTGCTGCCTGAGCCGCTCGATCTCCTGCACGACAGCCTCGACCGGCTCGGCGATCGGTTGGCCGCCGTAGTAGCGTTCGTGGCTGATTGCATTCCGTAGCAAGGCGAACGCTTCCAACGCGTTCTTGTGCCGAGTCGGCAGCCTCTTCTTGTCGGCGTACTCCCGGGCCAACTGCGCGAACCCGACGCTGACGTCTGCGCGCAGGCTGGCCCGGATGTGCTTCTCGATGTCGTTGAACGCCGCGAGGAATCGCGCGCCTGCCGTCGTGGTCGGCGCGGAGCAGGCAGCGCCGGCCGCCGGGCAGCAGCCGGTCGCAGAGGACCCGATGGCGTACGTTCTGGTCGTCCTCGGCCGACACGGTGGTCTCGCCCGGGTCGGCCTGCGGCAACATCCCGGCCCAGCGCCACGCGGGCGAGTCGCTGCGAGGCGGGCAGGTCGCCGGCCACCCGCTCGAGAAAGGCGGACACGTCGGCAGGCTCCAGGCCGCGGCGTCCGGCTGTCTGTTTCGGACCCGTCTGCTGGGC
>JBARAE010001047.1:0-2067 GCA_049791715.1 Micromonospora sp. | reverse complement strand
GCGCCGCAGCGGGCGTCACCGCCGCCGTTCGGGCGGTCCCGGTGGCGCCGGGTCGGGCGTCAGCGCGGCGATGCCGGTGGCGCCGCCCCGGGCGTCAACGGTGTGGCTTGAGCGGTGCCCACCAGGCGCGGTTCTCGCGGTACCAGTCGACGGTGGCCGCCAGCCCCTTGTCGACGTCGACGGTGGGGGACCAGCCCAGCTCGTCGCGGCTGGTGGTGATGTCCAGCGAGTAGCGCCGGTCGTGGCCTTTGCGGTCCGCGACCGGCCGTACGCGTTCCCAGCCGGCGCCGCAGGCGGCGAGCAGGCGGCCGGTGAGTTCCCGGTTGGTCAGTTCGGTGCCGTCCCCGAGGTGGTAGATGCCGCCGGCGCGGCCCCGGGTCTGGGCGAGGGCGACGCCGCGGCAGTGGTCGTCGACGTGCAGCCAGTCGCGGACGTTGCCGCCGTCGCCGTAGAGCGGCACGTCGTGCCCGTCGAGCAGGTTGGTGACGAACAGCGGCACGATCTTCTCGGGGTACTGGTAGGGCCCGTAGGTGTTGGCGCCGCGGGTGATCACCACGTCCAGCCCGTGGGTGCGGTGGTACGCCAGGGCGAGCAGATCGGCGGCCGCCTTGGACGCCGAGTACGGCGAGCTGGGGTCGAGCGGATCCCCTTCGGTCCACGAGCCGATGGCGATCGAGCCGTACACCTCGTCGGTGGAGACCTGTACGAAACGGCGGACGCCGTGCCGCAGGGCGGCGTCGAGCAGGGTCTGGGTGCCCAGCACGTTGGTGGTGACGAAGGCGGCCGGACCGGTGATCGACCGGTCGACGTGTGATTCGGCGGCGAAGTGGACGACCACGTCGTGGCCGGCGACGGTGGCGTCGACGAGTGGCGCGTCGCAGATGTCGCCGCGAACGACCGTCAGTCGCGGATCCGCCTCGACCGGGGCGAGGCTGCCGAGGGTGCCGGCGTAGGTGAACTTGTCGAGCACGGTGACGGCCTCGGCGTCGACGGCCGGTTCGGCTCCGGTGAGCAGCCGCCGGACGTACGCCGAGCCGATGAAGCCGGCGCCGCCGGTCACGAGGATCCTCACGGCTGGCAACGTACCGTCCGCGGGACTGGCGTGGGACGGGATGTCCGGGACGGCGGTGGCTGCCCCCCGTGAGGGGACTGATCAAACGGCTGGGTTGAGCGCTGCCCATCCGGGCCCGTGGGCGGCTAATGTCACATCATGGAGCGGCGAATCTTCGGCCTCGAGACCGAGTACGGCGTCACCTGCACCTACCGCGGGCAGCGCCGGCTTTCCCCCGACGAGGTCGCGCGGTACCTGTTCCGGCGGGTGGTGTCGTGGGGCCGGTCGAGCAACGTGTTCCTGCGCAACGGTGCCCGCCTCTATTTGGACGTGGGCTCGCACCCCGAGTACGCGACACCCGAGTGCGACTCGGTGGTGGACCTGGTGGCCCACGACCGGGCCGGTGAGCGGATCCTGGAAGGGCTGCTCGTCGACGCGGAGAAGCGGCTGCACGACGAGGGGATCGCGGGCGAGATCTACCTGTTCAAGAACAACACCGACTCGGCCGGCAACTCGTACGGCTGCCACGAGAACTACCTGGTGTCCCGGCACGGAGAGTTCGGCCGGCTGGCCGACGTGCTGATCCCGTTCCTGGTCACCCGCCAGCTGATCTGCGGCGCCGGCAAGGTGCTGCAGACCCCGCGCGGGGCGGTGTACTGCCTGTCCCAGCGGGCCGAGCACATCTGGGAGGGCGTCTCCTCGGCGACCACCCGGAGCCGGCCGATCATCAACACCCGCGACGAGCCGCACGCCGATGCGGAGCGGTACCGCCGGTTGCACGTCATCGTCGGCGACTCGAACATGAGCGAGTACACGACCTTCCTCAAGGTGGGCTCGGCGGCGTGCATGTTGCGGATGCTGGAGGACCCGTCGGTCGTGCTGCGCGACATGACGCTGGAGAACCCGATCCGCGCGATCCGCGACATCAGCCACGACATGACCTGCCGGCGACGCGTCCGGCTCGCCAATGGCCGCGAGGTGAGCGCGCTCGACATCCAGCGCGAGTACCTCGACCG
>JBARAE010001046.1:0-4098 GCA_049791715.1 Micromonospora sp. | reverse complement strand
GCCCACCATGTGGTGCGGGCGGCGGCGCAGGGGTCGGTGACCCGGCAGCAGCGGATCGCGGCGCAGCGGGTGGCGTTGCGGCACGCGGCGTCGCTGGGGATCGCCGCGGTGCACGAGTGCGGCGGGCCGGAGATCTCCGACGAGGAGGACTTCACCGGGTTGCTGGGGATCTCCGGTGCCGGGGTGCCGGAGGTGTACGGCTACTGGGGTGAGCTGCTGGGAGCGGCGCGGGCCCGGGAGTTGGGTGCGGTGGGCGCGGGTGGGGACCTGTTCGCCGACGGGGCGTTGGGGTCGCGTACGGCGCACGTGTCGGCGGCGTACCGGGACTCCGGGTCGGGGTCGTGCGGGCACGGGTACCTGAGCGCCGATCAGGTTCGGGATCATCTGCTGGACTGCGCGGCGCACGGCCTGCAGGGTGGGTTCCACGCGATTGGCGACGCGGCGATCACCACCGTGCTGGAGGGGTTCGCGGCGGCGGCGGAGAAGCTGGGTGTGGACCGGCTGCGGGCGGCCCGGCACCGGGTGGAGCACGCGGAGATCATGAGCAAGCGGTTGATCGCCGGGTTCGTGGAGTACGGGATCGTGGCGAGCATGCAGCCGGCGTTCGACCGGCTGTGGGGCGGCGCGGGCCGGATGTACGAGTCGCGGCTGGGGTTGGACCGGTCGTTGGAGTCGAACCCGATGGGTGCGATGCACTCGGTGGGGGTGGCGTTGGCGTTCGGGTCGGATTCGCCGGTGACGCCGCTGGACCCGTGGGGTTCGGTGCGGGCGGCGGCGGCGCATCACAACCCGGCGCAGCGGATGAGTGTGCGGGCGGCGTTCGCGGCGCACACCCGTGGCGGGTGGCGGGCGGTGCACCTGGACAACGAGGGTGTTCTCGCGCTGGGGGCGCCGGCGACGTTCGCGGTGTGGTCGGCCCCGGCGGGGGTGGACCGGGGTCTGCCGGTGCTGCTGGCGGAGGACCCGGAGTTGCGCGGCGCGGATGATCCGACGCCGCTGCCGGTGTGCCGGGCGACGGTGCTGCGCGGTGATGTGATCTATGAGGAAGGGTCTTCGTGACGAGCAAGCTTGGGCTGGATCCGGCGCTGGTGGCGCGGGCACGGGAGTTGGCGCGCCGCGCCGGGCAGCCGGTGGTGGATCTGGCGCGCAGCCACACCACCGTGTCGGTGGAGCGGGCGGTGCTGCGGCTGGCCGGGGTGACCGGCGCGGACCCGGACGGTATTCCGTGGGTGAACCGGCTGGTGGACGCCGTGGTGGCGGACGTGGGGCTGGGGCACGGGGTGGCGGCGCCGGTGTTCGACGCGCTGGCCCGGGAGCAGCTCACGGACGTGACGTTGCTGGCGCAGAAGGCGGCCGCCGGGTCGGTGCGGTTCCAGCAGCCGACCGGGAAGGCGGCCACGGTGGCGCGCCGGGCGGCCCGGAAGGCGGTCGCGGCCGGTATGCGCCAGATCGACCGGCGGCGCGTCGAGCGGGACCGGCTGGTGAAGCGGTACGGGGATCCGCGGCAGCGGCCGTGGATCTACCTGATCGTGGCCACCGGTGACATCTACGAGGACATCCCGCAGGCGCAGGCCGCGGCGCGGGCCGGGGCGGACGTCATCGCGGTGATCCGCTCGACGGGGCAGTCGCTGCTGGACTACGTGCCGGAGGGGGCGACCCGGGAGGGTTTCGCCGGCACGTACGCCACGCAGGAGAACTTCCGGCTGATGCGGGCGGCGCTGGACGAGTCGTCGAGGGAGCTGGGCCGGTACGTGCGGCTGACGAACTACGCGTCGGGTCTGTGCATGCCGGAGATGGCGGCGCTGGCGGGTCTGGAGCGTCTGGACATGATGCTGAACGACTCGATGTACGGGATCCTGTTCCGTGACATCAACCCGATCCGTACGTTCGTCGACCAGCGGTTCTCCCGGCAGGTGCACGCCCGGGCGGGGATCATCATCAACACCGGTGAGGACAACTACCTCACCACCGCCGACGCGGTCGACGAGGCGCACACGGTGACCGTGTCGCAGCTGCTCAACGAGTACTTCGCGCACGAGGCGGGGCTGGCGGACTGGCAGTTGGGGCTGGGGCACGCGTTCGAGATCAACCCGGATCTGCCGGAGTCGTTCCGGTTGGAGCTGGCGCACGCGCTGCTGGCCCGGGAGTTGTTCCCCGACGCGCCGTTGAAGTGGATGCCGCCGACGAAGCACATGACGGGGGACGTGTTCCGCGGCAACCTGCTCGACGGGTTCTTCAACCTGGTCGGCACCATGACGGGGCAGGGCATCCTGCTGGTCGGGATGATGACCGAGGCGGTGGTGACGCCGTGGCTGTCCGACCGGGACATCGCCCTGCAGAACGTCCGCTACGTGCTCGGGGCGGCCGGTGGGCTGCACGAGGACTTCGTGCCCGCGCCGGGCGGGTTCATCCAGCAGCGCGCCCACCGGGTGCTCGGCGAGGCGGTGGACCTGTTGGAGCGCATCGGTGACCAGTCGCTGCTGACGGCGATCGCCGAGGGCACGTTCGGGATCATGAAGCGGCCGGCGGACCGGGGCAAGGGCCTCGACGGGGTGGCGAGGCACGAGGCCGACTACTACAACCCTGCGTCGGACCTGCTCGAGGAGGGACTGACCCGATGAGCAGCGAGGAGCGCAGCGCCTTCCACGGGCACCCGGTGGAGCCGGGCGACAACCGCATCGTTCGTCCCTACGGTGACACCAGCGGCGACGGGATGGTCCAGATCAGCTTCACCCTGCCGGTGGCGCACACGAAGCGGGCCGAGGGCGCGGCGCTGCAACTGGCCGGGAAGATGGGCATCGACCCGGCGATGCTGGTGCACGCGAAGCCCATCGGGGACGCGTTCACGTTCTTCGTCGTCTACGGCCGGGTGAACCACCTGGTGGACGTGTCGAAGGTGCACGTGGTGGAACGGGACTTCCCGCTGCTGTCGGCCAAGGAGGTCAACGCGGTGGTGAAGCAGAGGTTGCGGCGCAAGCTGTCGGTGGTGGGGGCGTGCATCGGCACCGACGCGCACACCGTCGGCATCGACGCGATCCTCAACGTGAAGGGCATCGCCGGGGAGAAGGGCCTGGAGTACTACCGGGAGCTGAAGGTCACCAACCTGGGCGCGCAGGTCAGCGTGCCGGAACTGGTGGAGGCGGCCCGGCGGGAACGCGCCGACGCGGTGCTGGTGTCGCAGGTGGTGACGCAGCGCGACGCGCACCTGCACAACACGCGGGAGATGTCCGCGGCGTTCCGGGAGGCGATGCCGGCGGGGAAGCGGCCGCTGCTGATCGTCGGCGGGCCGCGGTTCGACGAGACGATGACCGGGGAGCTGGGTGTGGACCGGATCTTCGGCCGGGGCACCACCCCGGGTGAGGTGGCCAGCTACCTGGTCCACGCGTTGATCACGACGAAGAAGGCGGCGAAGGCATGAGTGATTCCCGGGTCGGTCTGACGGTGACGCACCGGCGGTATGTGCCGTACTCGCACGCCCACTACGCGGGGAACCTGGTCGACGGGGCGTACGCGCTGGGCCTGTTCGGGGATGTCGCCACCGAGGTGTGCATCCGCACCGACGGTGACGAGGGGCTGTTCGCCTCGTACTCGGACGTGCAGTTCAGGGCGCCGATGAAGGCCGGTGACGTGCTGGAGGTGGTGGCGACGGTGAGCCGGGTGGGCACCCGCAGCCGCACCATCGACTTCGTCGCGCGGGTGGTGTGCCGGGGCCGGCCGGACACGTCGGAGTCGGCGGCGGAGGTGCTCGCCGAGCCGATCGTGGCGGTCACCGCGACCGGCACGGTGGTCGTACCGCCGGCGGCGTGAACGTCGCCGTCTGCGCCGACGTCGGGTCGACGTACACGAAGGCGGCGGTGGTGGACCTCGACGCGGGCGCGCTGGTGGCGGCCGCGTCGGCGCCCACCACCGTCGGCACGGATGTGTTGCGTGGCCTGGACGCGGCGGTCGCCGCGGCCACCGCACGGCTCACGGTCCGGGACGTGCCGTGGTACGTCTGCTCGTCCGCCGGTGGTGGCCTGCGGCTGGCCGTCATCGGTTACGAGCCCCTCGTCACCGCGCAGGCCGGCCGGCGGGTCGGACTGTCCGCCGGGGCGAACG
>JBARAE010001045.1:0-2017 GCA_049791715.1 Micromonospora sp. | reverse complement strand
CCCGAGTCGTTCGGTGACGGGGGGCGGCGTGCCCGCGGCCCGGGTCCAGCCGGCGAGGTCGGCGGCCCGGCCGACGGCCTCCTCGACCCGGGCGCGCTCCAGTCGACCGTCGGTGAGCGCCTCGACGATCTCGGCGGCGACCCGCTCCACCAGGTCGGCGTCGACCCTCGCGCCGATGCAGAGCAGGTCCGCCCCGGCGGCGAGGGCGTGGACGGCGGCCGGGCCGACCCCGCCGGCGGCCAGCGCGGCACCCTTCATCTCCAGGGCATCGGTGATCACCGTGCCGGTGAAGCCGTACTCGGCGCGGAGCAGGTCCACCAGGATCGCCCGACTGAAGGTGGCCGGGCCGTCGCCGGTCAGTGCGGGCACCCGGATGTGGGCCGTCATGATCGCCCGGACGCCGGCGTCGATCACCGCGGCGAACGGCGGCAGGTCCCGCTCGCGCAGGACGGCCGGCGACACGTCGACGGTGGGCAGTTCGTGGTGGGAGTCCGCGACGGTCGCCCCGTGGCCGGGGAAGTGCTTGGCGCAGGCCGCCACGCCGGCGGACTGGAGGCCGGTCACCGCGGCGGCCGAATGGGCGGCCACCCGGGCGGGGTCCGCCCCGAACGAGCGGGTGCCGATCACCGGGTTCTCGTCGGCGGTGTTGACGTCCACGGTGGGCGCGAGGTCGATGGTGATGCCCAGGGCGGCGAGTTCGGTGCCGATCGCCGCGTACACCTCGCGGGTCAGCGCCAGGTCGTCGACCGCGCCCAGCGCGGCGTTGCCCGGGTACGGGCTGCCGGTGGCGTGGGCGAGTCGGGTGACGTCGCCGCCCTCCTCGTCGATCGCGATGATGACGTCCGGGCGACCGGCGCGCAGTGCCTCGGTGCTCGCCGCCACCTGGGCCGGTTCGTGGACGTTCGTGCCGAACAGGGTGTGCCCGGCGAGGCCCTCGGTCAGCAGGTCCACGGCCCAGTCGGGCGGGACCGGTCCCGGGTACGCGGCGAGCAGCGTGCCGAGCGCGAGCCGGCGAAGTCCTGGATCCAGCCCCACGTGTTTCCCCTTTCGGTGCCGGAACGGCACGAGTGTCGCACCGAAGGTGACGTCCCGGAGGGCGTCGCCGACGGGTCGGCCGAGGACTCCGGTTCCGGGTGGCCGATACGCTAGCGGGCACCCGTCTGCAGGTCGTTGAGTTGTTAGCAAAGTTTACTGAAAATAGAGGACGTGGCATGAGTGCGACCCGGCTGCCCGGCACCCCCCGCCTGTTGCGGGCGCTCAACGACCGCGCGGCACTGGAGCTCCTCCTCGAACAGGGCCCGCTCACCCGGGCCCGGCTCGGCGAGTTGACCGGGCTCTCCAAGGTCACCGCGTCCCAGCTGGTCGAGCGGTTGGAGGAGCGGGGACTCGTCACCCGGGTCGGCGAGCAGGCCGGCGGGCGGGGCCCGAACGCCCAGCTCTACGCCGTCCGGCCGGGCAGCGCCCACGTGATCGGTGTGGACGTCGACGCGGAGCGGGTGGTGGCCGCCTGCGCGGACATCACCGGTGCGGTGATCGGCCGGGTCGACCAGTCGACGAAGGACACCGACGACCCGGTGGGCGTGGTGCACAACGCCGTCGTTCAGGCCGCGCGCAGCGCCGGCGCGGAGCTGTCGAGCGTACGACGGGTGGTGCTCGGCACCCCCGGTCTGGTCGACCCGGGCACCGGGGACATCACCTTCGCCTTCAACCTGCCGCGCTGGCACAGCGGCCTGCTGGCCGCGCTGCGCGAGGACCTGCACATCCCGGTGGTCTTCGAGAACGACGTGAACCTCGCCGCGGTCGCCGAGGCGCAGTCCGGCGCCGCGCAGGGCGTGTCGGACTTCGTCCTGGTCTGGGTGGGGGCCGGCGTCGGTCTGGCGATCATGCTCGGCGGCCGGCTGCACCACGGCACGAGCGGCGCCGCCGGCGAGATCGGCTATCTGCCGGTGCCCGGTGTGCCCATCCCGCGCGACGTCTCGAAGCGCGCCAAGCCGGCCTTCCAGCAGCTCGCCGGGGC
>JBARAE010001044.1:0-1644 GCA_049791715.1 Micromonospora sp. | reverse complement strand
CGCAGCAGGTTGATGCCGACCAGCACGTCGTAGTCGCCCTTGCGCAGCTCGCGCAGCAGCTCGACCCGGCGCAGCGTGTCGACCTCGGAGTGCAGGTAACGCACCCGGATGCCGTTCTCCAGGAGGTAGTCCGACAGGTCCTCGGCCATCTTCTTGGTCAGCGTGGTGACCAGCACCCGTTCGTCCCGCTCGGTGCGCAGCTTGATCTCGTGCATGAGGTCGTCGATCTGGCCCTTGGTGCGCTTCACGATGACCTCGGGGTCGATCAGGCCGGTCGGGCGGATGACCTGCTCGACGAACTCGCCCTGGGCCTGCTCCAGCTCCCACGGGCCGGGGGTGGCCGACAGGAAGACCATCTGGCCGACCCGCTCCAGGAACTCGTCGAAGCGCAGCGGCCGGTTGTCCGCCGCGCTCGGCAGGCGGAAGCCGTGGTCGATGAGCATCCGCTTGCGGGACGCGTCGCCCTCGTACATGCCGCCGATCTGCGGGATGGTCACGTGCGACTCGTCGACCACCGTGAGGAAGTCGTCCGGGAAGTAGTCGAGCAGGCAGTGCGGCGGGCTGCCGGGCAGCCGGCCGTCGATGTGCATCGAGTAGTTCTCGATGCCGGAGCAGAACCCGACCTGGCGCATCATCTCAAGGTCGTACGTGGTGCGCATCCGCAGTCGCTGTGCCTCCAGCAGCTTGCCCTGCCGCTCCAGCTCGGCCAACCGCTCGGTCAACTCGACCTCGATGTCGCGGGTCGCCCGCTCCATCCGCTCGGGACCGGCGGCGTAGTGGGTGGCCGGGAAGATCAGCAGGTGGTCGACCTCCTTCACCACGTCGCCAGTGAGCGGGTTGAGGTAGTAGAGCTTCTCCACCTCGTCGCCGAAGAGCTCGATCCGGACGGCGAGCTCCTCGTACGCCGGAATGATCTCCAGGGTGTCCCCCCGGACCCGGAAGGTCCCCCGGTTGAAGGCCATGTCGTTACGGGTGTACTGGATGTCCACCAGGCGGCGCAGCAGCTGGTCGCGGTCGAACTCCTGCCCCACGGCAAGCCGCACCGCCCGGTCGAGGTACTCCTCAGGGGTACCCAGACCGTAGATGGCCGAGACCGTCGCCACGACGATCACGTCGCGGCGGGTCAGCAGGGACATGGTGGCCGAGTGGCGCAGCCGCTCCACCTCCTCGTTGATCGAGGAGTCCTTCTCGATGTAGGTGTCGGTCTGCGGGATGTACGCCTCGGGCTGGTAGTAGTCGTAGTAGGAGACGAAGTACTCGACCGCGTTGTGCGGTAGCAGCTCGCTGAACTCCTTGGCCAGCTGCGCGCAGAGCGTCTTGTTCGGCGCCAGCACCAGGGTCGGCCGCTGCAGCCGCTCGACCAGCCAGGCGGTGGTGGCGCTCTTACCGGTGCCCGTCGCACCGAGCAGCACGGTGTTGCGGTCGCCACGCCGAACCCGGCGCTCAAGATCATCGATGGCCGTTGGCTGGTCGCCGGCCGGCTGGAACTCGCTGACGACTTGGAATCGACCGTCGAGCCGGGGTATGTCGAGCGCCATTACAGCAACGGTACGCCGCGGGTGTGACAGCAGGGCCGGACCACGGCAACGCGCGTGATCGGCTTCGATATTCCCCATTGTGTGGCACATCTCACCGCGCTAAAGT
>JBARAE010001043.1:0-2269 GCA_049791715.1 Micromonospora sp. | reverse complement strand
GTTCCCGGATCACCGCCCGCCGCGACGCGGTGTGCCCCGGCTCACGTGAGCCGGACACGCGCAGGTCGTACCTCAGGTCACTTGAGGGTGACCTTGGCACCCTCGCCCTCGAGCTTGGCCTTGGCCTTGTCGGCGGTCTCCTTGTTGACCTTCTCCAGGACGGCCTTCGGAGCAGCCTCGACCAGGTCCTTGGCCTCCTTGAGGCCCAGGCCGGTCAGCTCACGCACGACCTTGATGACCTGGATCTTCTTGCCACCGTCGGCGTCGAGGATGACGTCGAACTCGTCCTTCTCCGGCTCGGCCTCGGCCGGGGCGGCACCCGGGGCGGCGGCGGCCATCGCGACCGGAGCCGCGGCGGTGACCTCAAAGGTCTCCTCGAACTGCTTCACGAACTCGGAGAGCTCGATCAGCGTCATCTCCTTGAACGCGTCGAGGAGCTCTTCGGTGCTGAGCTTCGCCATGTCTGGCGTCCTTTCTAAAAGTGAAAACTAAGAACGTGGGTGCGCCGGGTGGCCTCAGGCCGCCTCGGCGCCCTCCTTCTCGCGCTTGTCCGCCAGGGCGGCCGCCGCACGGGCGGCCTTGGAGAGCGGAGCCTGGAACAGGGCCGCGGCCTTGCTCAGGTTGCCCTTCATCGCGCCAGCCAGCTTGGCCAGCAGCACCTCACGGGACTCCAGGTCGGCGAGCTTCGTGACCTCGGCCGCAGTGATGGCCTTGCCCTCGAAGACACCGCCCTTGATGACGAGCTTCGGGTTGGCCTTCGCGAAGTCGCGAAGCCCCTTCGCCGCCTCGACGACGTCGCCCGAAACGAAAGTCAGCGCGGTAGGACCGGTGAACAGCTCGTCGAGGCCGGAGATGCCCGCCTCGGACGCCGCACGCTTGGCCAGCGTGTTCTTGGCGACCGTGTAGGTGGTCTCCTTGCCGAGCGAGCGCCGCAGCTGGGTGAGCTGGGAAACCGTCAGACCACGGTACTCGGTGAGCACCGCAGCGCCCGCGTTACGGAAGCTCTCGGTCAGCTCAGCGACGGCCGTGGCCTTGTCGGCCCGGATCGGCTTGTCCGCCATGTCCCTCCTCTCTCGTTGCTCGAGGCTGGTCGCCGCCGACGAGCGGAAGCTCTTCGACGGGGCCGAAGGCGTCACGACAACGAGAAAAGCCCCGGCGCAGGGCGCACGGTGCGAGGGCCGGCACGATCACCATGGTCGGCGGACCACGGGAGGAACCGATTTTCGCTTGCCGCCCTGCGCGGGTCGCCCGTCATCGCGGAACCTTCGACCGTGCCGAGGCACGGTGACCAGCGGTCTCTGGGTGGAACTACGCGACAAGGTTACGTGACGTGTCCCGATACCGCCAAATCGCCCCCCGAGTGGGCCCGGTCACCCCTCCCCGGCCCTCCCGAGCGGCACGCCGATCAGGCCCGGAGGCGGCGGCGCCAGGCGTAGCCGGCCAGCGCCACGGCCGCCCAGGCCAGCGCCCAGACGGTCAGCAGCAGGCCGGTGGAGACCGCGAGCGGCCCGGTCAGCGCCCGGGCGGTCGCCATCACCGGCGGCACCAGCCACGGTGCCACCGAACCGCGGAGGCCGAGCACCAGTGCGCCGACCGCGCCCAGGGCGAGCACCGCCACGCCCTACCCGGCGCTGCGGGTCACCGCCCGGCTCGCCAGAGCGCCCAACGCGACCGCCGCCGGCAGCGCGAGCAGATGCGCCCAGAGACCGAGAGCGATGCCGGTGACCACCGACCGCTCCCCCGACCCGCCCGGACCGGTCACCCCACCGACCAGCCACGGGAAGATCAGCGCGCCGGCCACCGTCCCGAGTCCGGCCACGGCCGCCGCGAGCAGGCCCGCCGCCCGCTCCCCGGCCGGGCCCACCAGCACCAGCGCCATCCGGCGCTGGACGTCGGGCTCCGCGTCCAACAGGACCTTGGTCTGCCAGGCCAGCACCGGGAAGAGCATGACCGCCGAGACGCCGTACGCCTCGGCCGGCTGCGCGCGGCCGCCGCCGTACAGGGTGCCGAGGGCGAGCAGGCCGGCCAGCACGGGCGCCAGCGCTCGACCGGTACGCAGGAAGCCGGCCAGCCGCAGTCGCACCAGTGCGGTCACCGGGTCACCTCCCCGGCTCGGATCCGGCCCTCAGGCGCCTCGCCCGACGGGACCGGTCCGTCGGGGCGTACCCGCAGGACATGGTGGCCGTCGGCGCGCAGCCGGGCGACGGTGCCGGCGAGCCGCCCGGCGGGGACCGCGAGCTCGACAACGACCGTCGGCGCGCCGCCGGAC
>JBARAE010001042.1:0-2344 GCA_049791715.1 Micromonospora sp. | reverse complement strand
GGTTCGCCGCCGGGTTCCTGCCGCTCGCGCTGACCAGCATGCTCGCCGGGGCGCTGCTCGTCGTGCTGGTCGCCCGCCGGGGCGCCCGAGTGCTCGGCCTGCTCGGCTACGCCGTCCTCGCCGGCCTGGTGGGCGCGGCGGTGCTGCACGGCTGGCTCGGCATCCTCGACGGCGACGTCTGGCGGGAGGCCGCGGCGATCGGCCTATTCGCGCTGGCCGCTGCCGGGACCGTCGCCGGCCTCGGTGCGCTGCTCGGGAATCCGGGGATCGGACTCGGCGCGCTGCTGGTCTTCCTGGTCGGCAACCCGCTCGCCGCGGTCGGCGCGGCGCCGGAGCTGCTGCCGCAACCGTGGGGCACGGTGGGGCAGTTCCTGCCCGTCGGTGCCGGCGGCACGCTGCTCCGGTCGGCGGCCTTCTTCGACGGGGCCGGTGCGACGCGGCCGCTCGCGGTCCTGGCCGGCTACGCGGTGGTCGGCCTGCTCCTGGTGGTGGTCGGCCGGTTCCGATCAGCCCCCGTCGCCGGCGCGGTGGCGCACGAGCGGCCGCCGGCCGAGGTCACGGTATGAGATCGCCTCGGCGGCCCGGCTACTACAAACCGTCGTTGATGGGGGAGGATGGCCGGCGTGGAAGCTCTTCGGTTGGTACTTCGCTACGTCCATCTGATCGGGTTCGCGCTGCTGCTGGGCGGCGCGATCGCCCAGTACGTCACCGGGCGGCTGCGGATCAACGCCGCCATGCTCTGGGGCTCGGTGATCATGCTGCTGACCGGAATCGGTCTCAGTGCTCCGCTGCGCGAGGGTCCCGAGCCGGCGCCCGCCAAACTTGTTACCAAGTTGGTGCTCGCGCTGCTGATCTTTGTCATGGTGTTCTTCTCGCGTAAGCGGGAGTCGGTCAGCCGGGGTCACTTCCTCGCGATCATCGGGTTGACCCTGGTCAACGCGGCGGTGGCGGTCTTCTGGCGGTAACGCCGGAAGCAGGGGAAACGCCACGGTGAAACGGACGTTCGTGACACCTCTCCGGAGGGCCGTCGGCACGAAAAGTGATCTGCCCCACCCAAGGGTTACGCCGGGGTAACAGGCACTCAACAGTCGTGCACGATTGTCGGCCGGTGGGTGGACGCGGGCGTACGCTCCCGTCCGTAACGTGGGACAGCCGGCGGCACCGTGCAAGCCGGCTTATGGGCTGCCACCGCGCGTGGAGCGGTGAGCAATGGGAAGGAGACGTCTTGCGCTCTGTGCGTGGGATGCGGATCGCCTCCGCCTTCGTGGCGGGTGGGCTCGTGCTGGGCGCCGCCGCGTGTGGTGAGGCCCCCAAGAACGACAACAACGCCGGCGGCAACGGCGGCAAGAAGTTCAGCGCCTGCATGGTGACCGACGTCGGCGGCATCGACGACAAGTCGTTCAACACCTCGGCCTGGAAGGGCCTGCAGGAGGCCAAGAAGGCCAACGACAACATCGACATCAAGAACGTCCAGTCGAAGGCTGAGGCGGACTACGAGGTCAACCTGACCGGGTTCGTCAACCAGAAGTGCGACTTCATCCTGGCGGTCGGCGGCCTCATGTCCGACGCCACCAAGAAGGCCGCCACCGCGAACCCGAACCAGCAGTTCGGCATCGTGGACGCCAACCCGGGCGTGGACAACATCTACCCGATGCAGTTCGACACCGCGCAGGCCGCGTTCCAGGCCGGTTACCTGGCCGCCGGGATGAGCAAGACCGGCAAGGTGGGCACCTACGGCGGTCTGCCGATCCCGCCGGTGACCATCTTCATGGACGGCTTCGCCGACGGCGTCGCGTACTACAACAAGGCCAAGGGCAAGAACGTCCAGGTCCTCGGTTGGGACAAGGCGACCCAGAAGGGTTCCTTCACCAACGACTTCGTCAAGCAGGACGAGGGCAAGAAGGTCTCCGACACCCTGGTCGCCCAGGGCGCGGACATCATCATGCCGGTCGCCGGCGGCGCCGGCCTCGGCACCACCGACGCGGCCCAGAAGTCCGGCGGCAAGTACTCGGTGGTCTGGGTGGACGTCGACGGCTGCGAGAGCACCCCGAACTGCCCGGCGCTGGTGACCACCGTGGTCAAGAACATCCCCGACGCCGTCAAGGAGGCCGTGCTCAAGGCCGCCGGTGGCGAGAAGCTGCAGGCCAAGCCGGGCTTCGTGGGCACCCTGGCCAACAACGGCGTCTCCATCGCGCCGTACCACGAGTTCGACAGCAAGGTCCCGGCGGACCTGAAGGCCGAGGTCGAGAAGATCAAGGCTGACATCGCCGCCGGCACCATCACGGTCACCTCGAAGGCCCAGCCGACCAAGTGACCCGTTCGCCGGCCGCCGCGGTGAGATCAT
>JBARAE010001041.1:0-4608 GCA_049791715.1 Micromonospora sp. | reverse complement strand
CACCCGGCCCGCGACGACCGGTCGACGGACGCTTGGCGCAGCTCAGCCGTCGGTGCGCGGCACGCCCTGCGCCGCCAGCCGGTCGACCACCGCCCGCTCCTGATCGGCACCGGCGATCGGTGCCCGCACCACCACCGGTGACCCGACCTGCCGGACCAGCCGGTCGAGGTACGACCGGAGCAGCGGGTCGGCGCGCCGCAGGGCCACCGCCGCCTGGTCTGTCACCTCCAGCACGATCACCCGCTGGCCGTACGGGTCCTGCCCGTACCGCCAGCCGGTGACGTCGGCCCAGGCCACGGCGGCGTCGTACGCCGGGTCGGCCGGTGCACCGGTCCGCCGCTCGCCCAGCGTCGGCACCCGATAGCGGGCCCGTACGCCCTCGGCGGCAAGCTCGGCCATCGGCAGCCCCACGCTGTCGTCGCGCCCGGAGCGGCGGCGCTGCTCCAGCGGCGCGCCGGGCAGCAGGGTGAGGAACATCAGGAACAGGAACGTGCAGATCGCGCCGCCCAGCGCGGCCACCGGCGAGCGGGACCAGAGCAGCACCACCACCAGCACCGACACCACGACGGCCAGCCCCAGGCCGATCGGGACGAGCCAGCCGAAGAACGCGTGGCCGCGCCGCCGGGGGGCCCGGACCAGCAGGACATCGCCGAGGCGCCCCGCGTCGGCGGCGAGCCCGATCATCCGGCCAGGTCCCTGCGGAGGGCGGCCAGGTTGCGCTCGATGTCGGCGGCCCGCTCGGAGAACTGCGCCATGGTGGCGTGCGCTCCGGCGCCCATGCCGAAGTCCCGCAGCAACCCCTCGGGGTCGACCGGTGGCAGCGTGGTCGCCGCCCGTACCGATTCGGCGTAGTCGCTGGTGGCGGCACGGATCGCGGCCAGGATGCCGTCCCGGAGGGTGAAGCTGTCCAGCCGCATCGCCCGGGGACTGATCTCCAGGTCGCGTACCTCACCCCCGGCCCCCACCCGCGCGGTGATCAGGCCGTCGTCGCTGGCGCCCTCGCCCACCGTCTCGGCGAGCGCGGTGCGGTGCTGCTCGAACGCGTCGAGGCGTTCCCGCACCTGCCGCAGCGCCTGCTGGATCTGCGAGTCGAAGCTGCTCATCCCTGCCCTTTCCGCCCGCTCAGATTGAGTGCCACGCGACCGGGACCTGCTGCAGATCCGGGGTGGTGTCGCCCTGCTCGTCGAAACGCTGCACGCCGACGAACTCCTTGACCACCCCCGACAGCAGCGTGATGCCCGCGACGACCACCGAGATGACCGTGCCGGCGGCGGTCAGCCAGGAGGCGCTGGCCAGTGCGCCGAGCGCCTGGATGATCGGCTGCAGCACGGCCGCCTGGGGACCGATCGAGGAGAGCGTCAGGTCCAGGATCGTCACGAAGAACTCGGCGGTGAAGGCGATGAACGCGGACCAGAAGGCGGCGAGCAGGCTCACCACGGCGACCAGCGACGCCGACATCGCCGCGAGCGCCTTCTGGACCTGCCCCAGCTCACGGGACACCTCGGCGACCACGTTCCGGTAGCCGACGACGCTGGAATCCACCCAGCCGGCGGTGGCCGCGGCGGCGTACCCGTCGAACTTCTTGATGACCGAGCCCTCCAGGGTGGAGGCGACCGCGCTCAGCTCCCGCGCCGCCTCGATGATGGAGAACCCGTTCGCCACCAACGCCTCCGCGGTCAGCGGTGCGGGCAGGTAGTCCGGTGCCATCGCCGCGGTGGCGAAGGCGAGGGCGACGAAGCTCGTCTGGGTGGCCACGGTCAACACCTCGGCCGCCTGCTCACCCAGGCCGTCGACCCCGTCGAACGGATCGTGGAAGAGCCGGGCGAAGCCGCTGTCGCGGAGCCCCTCGAGGTAGCCGTCCGGCTCCCCGGTGCCGGGCGCCCGAAACATCTCGACGTTGGCCTGCTCGGCAGCGTGGTAGTTGCAGACCGTCTTCCGCAGCCCGGCGGCCACGGCCTGGACGACCTGCGCGGCCGCCTCCAGATTGCGCAGCTGGTAGTCGCCGACCGAGGTGTAGTAGCCCTCGGCGAAGGAGAGCAGCGCCCCGAAGCCGGGCGGATCCACCCGATAGCCGGCGGCGACCTTACCGGCCGCCTGCTCCAGATCCGGCACGACGAAACGATCGAGCCCGAGCGCGGCGTTGGTCAACTGGGCCGGATTGATCTCTATCTGGGTCAAGGGTTCCCCCGTCGGTCGCTGGGCCGTCGGGCAGCGCACGGGCGGCCGCCGCCACACCCTACCCAGTGGACGCTCGCCCGTCAGGCCCCGCGGGTGCGACGCTCCTCGCCCGGGGTGGCCACAGGCAGCGACGGGCACGGCTGTGCAGGCGGCGCCTCGCGGGCCGGACGGTGGATCAGCACCGCGGCCAGCGCCCCACCGGCCACCAGCAAACCGGCGCACCAGAGCATCGCCCCGCGGAACGCGTCGGTGAGCGCCGTCCGTTGCTCGTAGCCGGTGCCGGAGAGCCCGACGAGCAGCGGCAGCGCCGCCACCGCCAGCAGGCCACCGGCCCGGGAGGCGGCATTGTTGAACCCACTCGCCACGCCCGCGAACCGGTCGGCGACCGCAGCCAGGACCGAGGCAGTCAGCGGCGCCACCACCAGGGTCAGGCCCGCCCCGAACAGGACCACCCCGGGCAGCACGTCCACCCAGTACGAGGCGCCCGGGCCGACCCGGCGCAGCAGCAGCAGGCCGACCGCCGCCACCACCGGGCCGACGGTGAGCGGCAGCCGAGGACCGATCCGGGCGGCGAGGGCCCCGGCCCGAGACGAGCCGGCCGCCAGCAGCACCGTCATCGGCACGGTTGCCAGGCCGGTGCGCAGCGCCGACCAGCCCACCGCGTTCTGCAGATAGACGGCGAGAAAGAACGTGAAGCCGCCGAGCGCCGCGTACACCACCACGGTGAAGATGTTGAGCACCGAGAAGAGCCGGCTGCTGAACAGGCCGACGGGCAGCATCGCGGTCTCCCCGCGCCGCCGCTCGACCAGCACGAAGACCACCACCGCGACCACCCCCACCAGCGCCGCGACGACCACCGGCGGTGAGCCCAGGCCGCGCGCCGGGGCGTCGATCAGGGCGTACGTGACGCCGCCCAGCGCGAGCGCCCCGAGCAGGGCCCCGGCCACGTCGAACCGCCGGCGGCCGGTACGCGACAGGTTCTCGTCGCGGCTCTCCGGCACCCAGCGCAACCCGGCGAGCACCACGGCCACGGCCAGCGGCAGGTTGACGAAGAAGATCCACCGCCAGGAGAGGGTGTCGATCAGCCAGCCGCCGAGGAGCGGACCGAGCGCGGTGGACACTCCGGAGAGTCCGGCCCAGGTGCCGATGGCCCGCCCCCGCTCGTCCGGGTGGAAACTGGCCTGGAGCACCGAGAGCGAGCCCGGGGTGAGCAGAGCACCACCCGCGCCCTGGAGGAACCGGGCGGCGATCAGCGTGCCGGTTCCCTGGGCCAGCCCGCAGAGCAGGGACGCCACCGCGAACCAGACCACCCCGATCAGGAAGACGCGGCGGCGGCCGAACCGGTCCCCGAGGGCCCCGCCGAGCAGCACGAACGCGGCCAGCATCAGCAGGTAGCCGTTCACGGTCCACTGCAGACCGGCGACGGTCGCACCGAGCTCGGCGCCGAGCCGCGGCAGCGCCACGTTCACCACCGTGCTGTCCAGGAAGACCATGCCGGAGGCGAGGATCGCGGCGAGGAGGGTTCCCCGCCCGGCGGCGGTACCCGTCCGGAGCGCGGGAGCGGCGGAAGTCATGGCTACCAATCTGCCCGCCCTCCACTCCCGGCGCCACGAATCGCGGAAACCGCGCCCGGGTACTGTGCGGGATCGCCCCGAGCCCGCAAGCTGGAGAGGTGTCGTCTGTGCGTACCAGATCAGGAGCCCGCGCCGCGGTGGCGGCCGCGCTCGCCGCGGCGATCGCCCTCGGCGCGGCCGGCTGCGTGCCGCTCCCGGAACCCGAGCCGACACCGAGCAGTAGCGGGAACGTCAACCAGCAGCTCGCCCAGCTGACCGTCGCCAGTGCCGGGTCGATGAAGGGCTACAGCCGGACCCGGTTCCCGCACTGGCGGGACACCGGCAAGAACTGCGACGTCCGGGACAGCGTGCTCCAGCGGGACGGGGAGAGCATCAAGCTCTCCGGCTGCAACGTGGTGGCGGGACGCTGGGAGAGCCCCTACGACGGGCGGGTCTTCACCGATCCCGCCCAGGTGGACATCGACCACGTGGTGCCGCTGGCGAACGCGTGGCGGTCGGGCGCGAACGAGTGGGACGACTCGAAGCGCGGCGACTTCGCCAACGACCTGACCCGGCCGCAGCTCATCGCGGTTTCCCTGACGTCCAACCGGGCAAAGGGTGACCAGGACCCGTCCCAGTGGAAGCCGGCGAACCGGTCGTACTGGTGCCAGTACGCCGCGGACTGGGTGACGGTCAAGCACTACTGGCGGCTGACGGTGACCAGTGCCGAGAAGGCCGCCCTCACCGACATGTTGGAGGGCTGCACATGGGCGAGCAAGCCGTGACCGGAGCCGGGGCGGCGCCGGCCCCGGAGCAGAAGCCGGACGCCGGGGCCGCGGCCAGCGCCGGGACCACGGCCGGGATGGCCGCGGACCTG
>JBARAE010001040.1:0-9138 GCA_049791715.1 Micromonospora sp. | reverse complement strand
GGGCTGGTTCCACGCCCGGCCCATGCCGGCTGAGGAACTCGCCGCCTGGCTGGCTCGCTACCGTCCGGTGCGCCCGGCGGTGACGGCGGACGCGGAGGGCCCCCGCCGCCCCACCCGGTGAACGGAGGCGGTGCGTGGGCGGAAGGGGGAGTCGGAGGCGTCGGCGCGGGCGCAGGACAATAGACTCGCTCCGGTCACCGCGCGTCATCTCCACTCAGTGCGCGGTCGACACACCGCAGAGGCAGCAGGACAGCCACGAAGGGGGCACCGATGGCCGCCATCTCCCGCGAGGAGGTCGCGCACCTGGCGCGACTGTCGCGGCTCGCCGTCACCGAGGAGGAGCTGGACACCTTCGCCGGCCAGCTCGACGTGATCCTCCAGTCGGTCGCCCAGGTCGGTGAGGTGGCCGCGGCGGACATCCCGCCGACCTCCCACTCGGTGCCGCTGACGAACGTCCTGCGGGACGACGTCGTGGTGCCCGGCCTGACCCCGGAGGAGGCGCTGTCGGGTGCGCCCGACGCCGAGGAGCAGCGGTTCCGCGTCCCGCGGATCCTGGACGAGGATGTGGCTTCATGACTGACCTGACCAGGCTCACCGCCGCGGAGGTCGCCGGCCTGGTGGCCGGCGGGGAGACCTCCGCCGTCGAGGTGACCCGGGCCCACCTGGACCGGATCGCCGCCGTCGACGACCGGGTGAACGCGTTCCTGCACGTCGACACCGAGGGCGCCCTCGCCGCCGCCCGCGCCGTCGACGAGCGCCGGGCCGCCGGCGATGAGCTCGGCCCCCTCGCGGGCGTGCCGGTCGCCGTCAAGGACGTGCTCACCACGAAGGGCGTGCCGACCACCGTCGGGTCGAAGATCCTGGAGGGCTGGCGCCCGCCGTACGACTCGACGATCGTCCAGCGACTGCGCGACGCCGGCACGGTGATCCTGGGCAAGACCAACATGGACGAGTTCGCGATGGGCTCCTCCACGGAGTACTCGGCGTACGGCCCCACCCACAATCCGTGGGACCTGAACCGGATCCCGGGCGGCTCCGGAGGCGGCAGCGCCGCGGCCCTCGCGGCGTACGAGGCGCCGCTGGCGATCGGCTCCGACACCGGCGGCTCGATCCGGCAACCCGGTGCGGTCACCGGCACCGTCGGCGCGAAGCCCACCTACGGCGGCACCTCCCGGTACGGCCTGGTGGCCTTTTCCTCGTCGCTGGACACCCCCGGCCCGTGCGCGCGAACGGTGCTCGACGCGGCGCTGCTGCACCAGGTCATCGGCGGGCACGACCCGCGCGACTCCACCTCCATCCCGCAGCCGGTGCCCGACGTGGTCGGCGCGGCGAGGCTCGGGGCGACCGGCGACCTGACCGGTGTGAAGCTGGGTGTGGTCACCGAGTTGACCGGCGAGGGCGCCGAGCCGGGCGTGATGGCCGCGTTCCGCGAGTCGGCCGAGGCCCTCGCGAAGCTGGGTGCCGAGATCGTCGAGGTCTCCTGCCCGCACTTCACGTACGCGCTGCCGGCCTACTACCTGATCGCGCCGAGCGAGTGCTCCTCCAACCTGGCCCGCTTCGACGGTGTCCGGTTCGGCCTGCGCGTCGGTGACGACGGCAACCGGTCGCTGGAGGAGGTCATGTCGCTGACCCGGGAGGCCGGGTTCGGTCCCGAGGTCAAGCGGCGGATCATGATCGGCACGTACGCCCTCTCCTCGGGCTACTACGACGCCTACTACGGGCAGGCGCAGAAGGTCCGCACCCTCATCACCCGGGACTTCACCTCGGCGTTCGAGCGGGTGGACGCGCTGATCTCGCCGACCACCCCGTTCGTGGCGTTCCCGATCGGCGCGCGCACCTCCGACCCGTACCAGATGTACCTGGCCGACCTGTTCACCATCCCGACGAACCTGTACGGCGGGCCGGCGATCTCGGTGCCGTGCGGGCTTGCCGACGGGCTCCCGGTCGGTCTGCAGGTCATGGCCCCGACGATGGCCGACGACCGGATGTACCGGGTCGCCGCCGCGCTGGAGTCCACGGTCGGCACGTTCACCCCACCGGCACTGTGAGGCAGGAGCACCGATGACGACGACACTGCCCGCGTACGACGAGGTCGTCGCGCGCTACGAACCGGTGATCGGCCTGGAGACCCACGTCGAGCTGGGCACGAACACCAAGATGTTCTGCGGCTGCCCGACCGACTTCGGCGGCGCGCCGAACACCCGGGTCTGCCCGGTCTGCCTGGGGCTGCCCGGCTCGCTGCCGGTGGCCAACAAGGCGGCCATCGAGGCGACGATCCGGATCGGCCTGGCGCTGAACTGCTCCATCGCCGAGTGGTGCCGGTTCGCCCGGAAGAACTACTTCTACCCGGACATGCCGAAGAACTTCCAGATCAGCCAGTACGACGAGCCGCTCTGCGTCGACGGCTACCTGGACGTCGAGGTCAACGGCGAGCTGGTCCGGATCGGCATCGAGCGGGTGCACCTGGAGGAGGACACCGGCAAGACGCTGCACGTCGGTGGCGCCACCGGCCGCATCCACGGCGCGACCGAGTCGCTGGTCGACTACAACCGGGCCGGCATCCCGCTGGTCGAGATCGTCACCAAGCCGGTCCCCGGCACCGGGGCGCTGGCGCCGGAGGTGGCCCGGGCGTACGTCACCGAGCTGCGGGATGTGATCCGCACGCTGGGCGTCTCGGACGTCCGGATGGAGGAGGGCTCGCTGCGCTGCGACGTCAACACGTCGCTGAACCTGCCCGGCCAGGAGTGGGGCACCCGCACCGAGACCAAGAACGTCAACTCGCTGCGGTCGGTCGAGCGGGCGGTCCGCTCGGAGATGCTGCGCCAGGCGTCGGTGCTCGACGCCGGGGGCACGATCACCCAGGAGACCCGGCACTTCCACGAGGACACCGGCGACACCACGCCGGGCCGGTCCAAGGAGACCGCCACCGACTACCGGTACTTCCCGGAGCCGGACCTGGTGCCGCTCGCGCCCGACACCGCCTGGGTGGCCGAGCTGAAGGCCGCCCTGCCGGAGCTGCCCCGGCTGCACCGCCGCCGGCTTCAGGAGCAGTGGGGCCTGTCCGACCTGGACATGCAGTCGGTGCTCAACGCCGGCGCCGTGGAGCTGATCGAGCAGACGGTGGCCGCCGGCGCCACCCCCGCCGCCGCCCGCAAGTGGTGGCTGGGTGAGCTGTCCCGGCGGGCCAACGAGACCGGCGTGGAGCTGGCCGACGTCGGGGCCACCCCGGCGCAGGTCGCCGAGCTGCAGGGTCTGGTCGACGCGGGCAAGCTGAACGACAAGCTGGCCCGGACCGTCCTGGAGGGCGTGGTGGACGGCGAGGGCTCGCCGACCGAGATCATGACGAACCGCAACCTGGAGGTCGTCTCCGACACCGGTGCGCTCACCGCCGCCGTGGACGAGGCGATCGCCGCCAACCCGGGCATCGCCGAGAAGGTCCGCAGCGGCAAGGTCGCCGCGGCCGGCGCGCTGGTCGGCGCGGTCATGAAGACCACCCGCGGCCAGGCGGACGCCAAGACCGTCCGCGAGCTGATCCTGGAGCGCCTCGGCGCCTGAGATGCAAGGAAGGGTCCCTTCTTGACGCCTGGTGCACAGGAAGGGGCCCTTCCTGACACCTACCCCCTCGGAGGGCGTCAACGGCGACGCCCGGATGGAGTCACCGTGAACCAGCACGACCTCGATGTCCTCGACGAGATCCAGCGGCGGGTGCTGTGGCTCGCGACCCGGATCGTGGACGCGGCCAACCACGACCGGAACACCGGCGACGGTGTGAAGGTCGGCGGTCACCAGGCGTCGAGTGCCTCGCTGGTGACGGCGATGACCGCGCTCTGGTTCGCCCACCTGGACGCCGAGGACCGGGTCGCGGTCAAGCCGCACGCCTCGCCGGTGTTCCACGCGATCCAGTACCTGCTCGGCAACCTGGACCGGTCGTACCTGCCGAAGTTGCGCGCGCGGGGTGGACTCCAGTCGTACCCGTCGCGGACGAAGGACCCGGACGAGGTGGACTTCTCCACCGGCTCGGTCGGCCTGGGCGCCGCCGCGCCGCTCTTCGCTGCGGTCACCCGCCGCTACGTCGACGCGCACTTCGGGGAGCGTCCGCACTCCCGGTTCATCGCGCTGATCGGCGACGCCGAGCTGGACGAGGGGAACATCTGGGAGGCGGTCGCCGATCCGGCCACCACCGGCCTGGGCAACGTGATGTGGCTGGTCGACTTCAACCGCCAGTCGCTGGACCGGGTCGTCCCGGGTATCCGGATCAACCAGTGGCGGGGCCAGTTCGAGGCCGCCGGCTGGCACGTCGTCGAGGTCAAGTACGGCCGCAAGCTCGCCGAGGCGTACGCCCGGCCGGGTGGGGAGCGGCTGCGCGACTGGATCGACCGGATGCCGAACGAGCAGTACCAGTCGCTGTTCGGGCTGGCCGGCCCGGCCCTGCGCAAGCAGTTCCTCGACGGGGCGCCCGAGGGCATCGCGGAGTTCATCGCCGACATCTCCGACGACGACCTGGGTCCGCTCGTCACCGACCTGGGCGGGCACGACCTGGAGGCGATGCTCGACGCGTACGCCCAGTGCGACGCGGTGACCGACCGGCCCAGCGTGGTGTTCGCGTACACGATCAAGGGGTGGGGTCTGCCGATCGCCGGCAACCCGCGCAACCACTCGGCGCTGCTCACCACCGAGCAGGTCGACGCGCTGCGCGCCGCGCAGGGCCTGACCCCGGAGACCGAGTGGGACCGGCTCGACCCGGCGACCCCGGCGGGGATCAGGGCCGGCGAGCGCCGGGAGTCGCTGTCCCGCGCGCCCCGCGAGCGGGCGCTGGGCGTCACCGTCCCGGAGACCACCAAGGTACGGGCGAACAAGCCGGTCTCCACCCAGGAGGTCTTCGGCCGGGTGCTGGTCGACCTGGCGCGGGACGAGAACGTCGCCCCGTACCTGGTGACCACCGCGCCGGACGTGGCGACCTCCACCAACCTCGCCGGGTTCATCAACAAGACCGGGGTCTTCGCCCCGACCGAGCAGCGTTCCTGGACCGAGGACCGGATGCTGCGCTGGACGGAGAGCCCCGCCGGCCAGCACATCGAGCTGGGCATCTCGGAGATGAACCTGTTCCTGCTGCTCGGCCAGCTCGGCCTGTCGTGGGACCTGTCGGGGCAGCCGCTGCTGCCGGTCGGCACGGTCTACGACCCGTTCGTGCTGCGCGGCCTGGACGCCTTCCTGTACGGCACCTACTCCGGCTCCCGGTTCGTGGTGGCCGGTACGCCGTCCGGCATCACCCTCGCCCCGGAGGGCGGCGCCCACCAGTCCACCATCACCGCCTCGGTGGGTCTGGAACTGCCCGGCGTCACGTTCATCGAGCCGGCGTACGCGGCGACCCTGGACTGGCTGCTCTGCGACGCGCTCGGCCAGATCGCCGGCGGGGGCGCCCCGACCACCACGGCCGCCCCGGCCGAGGACGGGGCGTACTACTTCCGGCTCAGCACCCGCCCGATCGACCAGGCACCCTTCGAGGCTGCCCGGGCCCGGATCGGCGACGCGGTGCTGCGCCGTCAGGTGGTGGCCGGCGCGTACCGGCTGGTGGACGCCCACGTCGCGTACCCGCACCTGGCGGACGCCCCGGTGGTGCAGCTCGCCGCCTCGGGCGCGGTGCTGCCCGAGGTCCTGGCGGCGGCGGCCGAACTCGCGGAGGAGGGCGTCGCCGCGCACGTCGTCGACGTCACCTCGCTGGACCGGCTCTACCGGGCCTGGCAGCGGACCCTGCGTCAGGGCGTGCGGACCGCGACCGTGCCGAGTGTCCCCGGCGCGCTGCGGTCGGCCTTCGCGGACCGGGTGCCGGTGGTGACGGTGCACGACGCGGCCTCGCACGCGATGGCGTGGCTCGGTTCGGCGGTCGGCGCTCCGGCGGTGCCGCTCGGGGTGGACGAGTTCGGGCAGTCCGGCAGCGTGCAGGAGCTGTACGAGCTGCACGACCTGCTGCCCGGCAGCATCGTCAACGCCGCCCTCGCCGCCCTCTCGCTGCGCTGACGTCAGGTCCGTCGGGCTGCTCGACACGCCCCTACCGGCGGTGGCCCACCGGCCCGATCACCCTCGGTTGTGGTCACCGACGGTGAGGGCGGATCGGGGGTCGGCCAGGCGGGCTTGTCCCTTTGCTCTGCTGCCTTCCCGGCAACACCGCCGCTGACCTGGGGAAGAGTCTTCTCTGCCCGGCGGCGTCGGGTCACCGCCGGTGACTGTTGTCTCCGCTGCAGCAGAGCAAAGGCGGCGAGGTGCTCGCCCGGCGCCCGGGTGGAGTGCGCGCTGAGTGACGATCTGCGCGGCCCGCGGACCAGCACCGCCGAGGACCGGCGGCGCCGTTCAGCGGGTGGGCGTCGGGCTGGGGGACTCCGGTCCGCCCCGGGTGGGGGTGGGAGTGACCGGCACGTTCGCGCCCTTGGCCGGGTCCTTGATCACGTGCCGTTCCAGGTTCACCTGCGCCTGACCGGTGCCGCCGACGGTGATGTCGTCGTACGCCTGGAGCTGCTTCTGCTGGTCGAAGTAGAGGACGGTCATCGACAGCGGCGTGGGCTTCTCGCCCTCCAGGCCGCGCAGCCCCGCCCCGCCGGTGGAGCCCTCCACCATCAGCTGGGTCGGCGGCTTGCCCGGCACCTGCGGCAGCTTTGACACCTGAATGGCGTGGGTGTGCCCGGCGAGCACCAGCGGGCAGATGCCCGACAGCGATCCGGCCGACGACGGGTCGTGCACCAGTGCGATGTCGACCGGCCGGGGCGAGTTGCGCACCGTCGTGGCGAGCGTCTCGCCGGCGCCGATGACCTGCTCGGCGACCTGCTTGGTGAGGCCGCTGCCGGCCGGTGAGGTGTTCTTGTCCGGGGTGAACCGGGGATCGCCGATACCGGCGATGGTCAGCCCGGCCACCGTGGTGGTCGAGTTGTTCAGCACGATCGCGTTCGGCTGCTGCGCCACCGCCGCGGCCGTCTTCGCCGAGTCGTGGTTGCCCCGGATGTAGACGTACGGCTTTTTGAGCAGTCCGATCGAGCCGACGAAGGACGCCTCGGGCTCGCTGCCCCAGTCGGTGATGTCCCCGGTGTCGACCACCACGTCGATGTTGAACTGCTCCACCACCGTCCGGATCAGCGACCACCCGGTCGGGTTGAGGTGCATGTCGGAGACGTGCAGCACCCGGGTGGTGCCGGGCGCCGGCTCGTACACCGGCAGCGCCGAGACGGTGGTGTAGAGCTGGCTGACGTTGCCGACCAGGCGCTGGAGCTGATCGGCGTACTTGGTGTAGTCGTTGGCGATCCGCCGTGCGTCGCCGACGATGGCCGGCGCGTTGACCAGCAGCCCCTCGTAGCGGGGCTCCTCGATCGCCTGCGGGCGCAGGGTCGCGGCGGCCAGGCCGAGACTGCCCGCGCCGACCGCCAGCGCCAGTCCGCCCGCCCAGGCGGTCCGCCGGACGTCGCGGAACACCAGCCCAGCCAGCAGCAGCGTGGCCAGCACGACCGAGGCCAACGTCCGGAGCCCGAGGCGCATCACCCCGGTCCGGACGTCCTCCACGGCGGACTGGCTGGCCCGGCTGATGCTCGCCGGGTCGTCGATCAGCGCCTCGGTACGCCGCTGGTCCAGCGCACCCAGCTCCACGGTCAGGTAGGCCGGTCCGTCGTGGCTGTCCAGCAGCAGCGCACCCAACGGTGGGACGTCGACGGTCGTGCCGCCGGTCAGCGACGGGGTCAGGTTCAGCTGGGCCCGGAACGGTCCGATGTCCGTGCCGACGTGCCCGCCGGCGTACGTGCCGATGACCACCCCGCCGAGGGCGACCGCGATGACGGCCAGCGCCAGCCCGAACCGGCGCAGCCAGCCGCGCTGCCCCGGCCGCCCGGTACGCCGCGGTCGGATCGCCCGGCGGGCGCGCCCGGTCGCCGGGGCTTCCTGGTCCCCGGTGTTCGGCTGCTCGTTCTCCTGGCCGTCCATGCTGAAATTCTGACCTGCCCGTCGAAGGATCTTGGCAAACCCGAAAGTTGCCGGTTGCTTCTCACCTTTCCGGTCCGCGTGGCGGACCGGCTCCCGAACCCGGTGGCGGCGGCCGGGTCAACTTCGCCCGGCGCCGCCGTCGGCGAAGACCAGCCGCAGGATGCGGTCGTCCTCCGGCACCGGCCGGCCCCGGCCGTCCCGGTTGGACGTGGTGACCCAGACGGACCCGTCCGGGGCGGCCGCCACGGCCCGCAGCCGACCGTACCTGCCGGTCAGCAGCTCACGGGGTTGACCGAGGACGGCACCCGTGTCGGTGAGCTCCACCAACCAGAGCCGCTGGCCGCGTAGGCAGGCGGTGACGAGCAGTCGCTTCACCGCGGCCAGCCCGGAGCAGGACGCGTCGGCGGTCCGCCACTGCACGATCGGGTTGGCGTACCGCTTGTCGTCGCCGCGTCCCTCGACCTGCGGCCAGCCGTAGTTGCCGCCCTTGGTGATCTGGTTGATCTCGTCCCAGGTGTTCTGGCCGAACTCGACGGCGTACATCCGCTTGGCGGCGTCCCAGGCGAACCCCTGGACGTTGCGGTGGCCCAGCGACCAGACCGGGGAGCCGGGGATGGGGTTGCCCGGCGCCGGCTTCCCGTCCCGGGTGATCCGCAGGATCTTGCCGCCCAGGCTCTTCGGGTCCTGGGCGTTCGCCTGCCGGCCGGCGTCGCCGGTGCTGGCGTAGAGGTTGCCGTCCGGACCGAAGCCGAGCCCGCCGCCGTTGTGGTTCCGGGCGGCCGGGATGCCGGTGAGGATCGGGGTGGGCCGCCCGCCGAGCGGCAGGCTGGCGATCCGGTTGTCCTGCCTGGTCGTGTAGTAGACGAAGAGCGTGCGGTCCTTGGCGTAGGTCGGGGAGACCGCGATGCCCAGCAGCCCGCCCTCGCCGCCGGGCGCCACGTCCGCGATCGTCTGCACGACCGAGACCTTCAGCCCCTCCGGTCCGGACTCGGGGCCGACCTGGAGGATCCGGCCGCTGTCCCGCTCGGTGACCAGCGCCCCGCCGTCGGGCAGGAAGGCGATCGCCCACGGCACCCGCAAGCCCTTCGCCAGCACGGTGGCCACCACCTGCTGACCGGCACCGCCGGGGCCGGCCGTCGCCGACGGGGTCGGGAGGTTCGGCGGCTCGCCGGCCGGGTC
>JBARAE010001039.1:0-3399 GCA_049791715.1 Micromonospora sp. | reverse complement strand
GCCGCGCCGGAGAGCGCGACGAGGCGGGGTGAGAGCTTCAAGGGGGTTGCTCCTGTTCCTCGGCGACGCGCGGAGCCCGGTGGGGTCGCGCGCCGCGGTCAAGCTGCGGGGTAACGACGGTCTCCGGAGCTGCCGGCGTGGCCCCGGGTCGACTGACCGCCGTCGCGAGCCGCCGGGGGTTGGTGGCTCGCGGGAGCACAATCACATGGAGAGGCATGCAGATCAATGGGTGACCCGGGCAACCGTCGCCCGGTGATCACTCCGCCATCTCCCACAATGCAGGAAGCTATGATCTTCTATAGCCGCTGATCAGCCGTTTTGGCCTCCGCTGTGGACGATCAGGCGTCCAAACCGCGGATTTTGCCGGAATGTGCTCATGACGCGCCTTACCCCTCGTCCGCATGCCGGGTCGCTCGGCCCTTCCGGACCGTCCCGCCCTGCTGAACGGGGGGTGATCATCCTCCGTGCCGCGTTGACCGACCGGTCGTTCGGTTGAGGTCGGCGAACGACGTCCGCTCCGTTGCCAGGAGGTAACAATTGCCGGGCGGACCGCGCCGTACCCGGTGCCCGGCGCTGCCGTCTCAGTGCAGGGGCAGGCCGAGGATCCGACCGGCCTCGCGCAGGTCCTCCCGGGCGTCCGGGTGGGCGGCGTGGTCCACCAGCTGCTGAGCCTGGTCGACGGCGTCCCGGCCCCACACCGAGGCGCAGCCCTGCTCGGTGACGATCGCGCTGTGCTGGAACGACGTCACCGGCCCGGAGAGCAACGGGACAACGGTCGAGACGTCGGCCTTCCGGTGCCAGGAGCGTAACGCGATGATCGCCTGCCCACCGGGGGAGTGCAGCGCACCGACGATGAAGTCGGTCTGCCCGCCGAATCCGGAGTGCACCCGAGTGCCGATCCGGCTGGCGTTGGCCTGCGCGAACAGGTCCACCTGCAGGGCGCTGTTGACCGAGACGACGTTCGGGTGCCGGGCGATCAGGGCCGGGTCGTTCGTCTTCTCGGTCCGCAGCATCCGCACCCGCGGGTTGGCGTCCACCCAGTCGTACAGCTCGTCCGAGCCGAAGCAGAACGACGCCGTGATCGGGGTTTCCGGGTCCAGGCAGCCGGCCTTGTCCAGCGCGAGTACGCCGTCGCTGAACATCTCCGACCAGATGCGCAGGCCCTGCCGGCCGCCCAGCGAGGACAGCGTGGCGTCCGGGATGGCGCCGATGCCGGTCTGCAGGGTCGCCTGCTCGGGCACGAGGGCGGCCACCCGCTCGCCGATGGCCGCGCTGACCGGGTCCGGCTCGGTGACGCGAGCCGCGGGCAGCGGCTCGTCGACCTCCAGCAGCAGGTCGATCGCGTCCAGCGGCAGGACCGCGTCCCCGTACGTCACCGGCATCTGCCGGTTGGCCTGGGCGACCACCAGGCCGCCGCGAGCGCGTACCGCCTCCACCGCCGCCGGCAGGATGTTGACCTCCACGCCGAGACTGACCGTGCCGCCGCAGGGCCGGGTGGTGTGCAGCACGACCACGTCGGGCACCAGCCGGTCGCGCAGCAGCGCCGGCACCAGGGACAGCCGGCTCGGCACGTACGACAGCCGGGGATGCCCGCGCATGCCGGGACCGACGAACGACGTCTCGTACGTGACGCCCTCCCGGTCGGGGATGCCCACCGGCGCGTTGAGCATGTGCAGCCGGTACTCGGGCACCGCCGCGTCCAGCACCGACAGGGCGTGCAGCGGCGCGACGTGGTTCCCGCTGGCCACCACCCTCGGTACGCCGGGCAGCCGCCCGAGCACCTCCGCCAACCGGGTTTCCGAGACCACGCGCATGACACTCCGACCCTCGCCGACGAGTGACCCTCACCCGTCAGTCGCAGCATCCCGTCGCGAAGGTCCCGTGGCACAGGGCCGGAGGACCGTGACCGTGATCTCGTCGGGAGTCAGGCGTCACTCCGGTCGCCGTCGCCGAGCGCCCGCCGCTGCGGGTAGACGGTCTCACCGCGGGCCAGCATGTCGACGAACTGGGCGATCCTCCGCTGTCGCGTCTCGGCGCGCTTGGCGTTGCCGATCCGGTAGAGGATCGCGTACCGGTTCTGGGCGGTGAGGATGCCGAACATCGCCTGGGCCTTCGGCTCGGCCGCCAGCGCCGCGGCGAGGTCGGCGGGAACGTCGGCCACGGACTGCGCGGGGTAGGCGCTGTCCCACCGACCGTCGGCCCGGGCCCGTTCGACCTCGGCGAGGCCGGCGGAGTGCATCCGGCCCTCCGCCGTCAGCCGGGTGGCGATGCCGACGTTCCGCGCCGACCAGGGGCTGCGGGCCCGGCGCGGGGTGAAGCGCTGGCGGTAGGTGCTCTCGTTCCGGCGGCGCACCTGACCGTCGATCCAGCCGTGGCAGAGGGCCTCCTCGAGCGCCTCGTCGTAGATCAGGGTGGTGGGCGCGGCCCGGTCCCGTTTCGCCAGGACCAGCCACACCCCGTCCGGGTCGGCGTGGTGCTCGGCCAGCCACGCCCGCCACGCGGCGGCGTCCCGGACGATCAACTCGGGCAACTCAGCGGCCATGACCGACGCCCTCCTCACGGGGCAGCCAGGTGGATGGGTCGCCGCCCCAGGGGGTCGGCGGGGTGGCCCAGGTGCGGGGCCCGCCCGGCAGCGACACCGGTGGCAGGGCGTACCGGACGCGGCCGACCGGGGCGTCCCGCTCGTCGCACCAGCGGGCCGGATCGGGGACGGCCGGGGGAGCCGGCGACGGGTGGGCCGGGAGTTCGTGCAGCAGCCACCGCGCGATACGGGCCAGGGACAGCTCGACCGACCAGGCGCCGCCCCGCTGGTGGCGCTGTGCCAGCGCCCGCAGCACCGCCGCGGCGAGCAGGTAGCCGGCGCCATGGTCGAGGGCCTGGGCCGGCAGGGTGCCCGGCGTGCCGTCGGGTCGCCGTTCCACGGCGGCGATGCCGGTGGCGGCCTGCACCAGGCTGTCGAAGCCGCGCCGGGGCGCCCACGGGCCGGAGAAGCCCCAGGCCGCGAGGCGGGCGACGACCACGTCGGGCCGGTGCCGGCGCAGCGCCGCGGGGGAGAGGCCGAACCGGTCCAGCGCCGTCGGCCGGTAGCCGGTCACCACCACGTCGGCGTCGGCGACCAGATCCTCGAATCGCACCCGGTCGGCGGGCCGGCGCAGATCCAGCAGGGTGGACCGCTTCCCGAAGCCGGTGTCCACGTGCTGCGCCTCGATCTCCGGCAGCCCCGGGTCGTCCACCCGCAGCACGTCCGCCCCGAGCAGGGCGAGGACCCGGGTCGCGACCGGGCCGGCGATCACCCGGGTCAGGTCGAGGACCCGTACGCCGGCGGCCGGGCGCAGGGGATCCCCCGGTGGCGGCGGCAGCGGCCGCGGCGCCGTCTCGTCGTTGACCCGCAGCCCGACC
>JBARAE010001038.1:0-4673 GCA_049791715.1 Micromonospora sp. | reverse complement strand
GCCTTCGGCGGGGGCGGGGTCTCCGCCTGGGGCGACGCCGGCAGGTCGACCGGCGCGGCCGGTGCTACCGCGAGGGTGTCGAGGTCGGGTGGGGTCAAGTCCATCGACGACCGCTTGCGGGACTTCTTCGGATTGCGCTTGGCGGGCATACGCTGCCTCCGGTCTGTCGGGGCGCCGATGGCGCGACGAACGGGAACGGGATGCCCCGGCGAGCCCGACCACGGAAGGCGCCGCGACAACGGCGGCGTAGGGATGCGGACGCCCGGAGCACGGACCCACGGCGATGGCGGCGGGCCGGTTTCCAGAAAGGGCGTCAGATGCGCATGCCGCCACGCTAACCGACCGCCAGCCCGCCCCGCACCCGAATTACTGGCACGATCGGCGGCATGCTGATCGCGTTCTCGATCACCCCGCTCGGCGTGGGTGACTCCGTCGGCGACCAGGTCGCCGACGCCGTCCGGGTGGTCCGCGAGTCCGGGCTGCCCAACCGGACCGACGCCATGTTCACCACCGTGGAGGGTGAGTGGGACGAGGTGATGGCGGTGGTGAAGCGGGCCGTGGACGCCGTCGCCGCCCAGGCGCCCCGGGTGAGCCTGGTGCTCAAGGCCGACATCCGCCCCGGGGTGACCGACGCGATGACCGCCAAGGTCGCGCACATCGAGGCCCGCCTCGCCGAGGACTGACGGCCGCACCACGGCACGCCGCGGACCGCTCACCGAGCGTCGATGGTCCAGGCCCGGACCGCCACCGACCGCGATACGGTCGCAGCACGGGCAGGCGGACGAGAGGTGGCGGTACGCATGGCACAGCGGGCGACGGCGCAGATCGGCGTGACCGGGCTGGCGGTGATGGGCCGCAACCTGGCGCGGAACCTGACCCGCAACGGCTTCACCGTGGCCGTGCACAACCGCTCGCCGCAACGCACCCGCAGGCTGATCGCCGAGCACGGCGACGAGGGCGCGTTCGTGCCGTCGGAGTCGCTCACCGACTTCGTCGCCTCTTTGGAGCGGCCCCGCGCGGTGATCATCATGGTGAAGGCCGGTGGTCCCACCGACGCGGTGATCGACGAACTGGTCCCGCTGCTGGAGGAGGGCGACATCGTCGTCGACTGCGGCAACGCGCACTTCGCCGACACCCGGCGGCGGGAGGAGGCGCTGCGCGGGCACGGGCTGCACTTCGTCGGCACCGGCGTCTCCGGCGGCGAGGAGGGCGCCCTGCTCGGCCCGAGCATCATGCCCGGCGGCTCGGACGAGTCGTACGCCAAGCTCGGCCCCATCTTCGAGAAGATCGCCGCCCAGGTGGAGGGCACCCCGTGCTGCCGGCACATCGGGCCCGACGGTGCCGGGCACTTCGTCAAGATGGTCCACAACGGCATCGAGTACGCCGACATGCAGCTCATCGCCGAGGCGTACGACCTGCTGCGGGCCGGGCTGTCGGCGAGCCCGGCGGAGATCGCCGAGATCTTCCGGGAGTGGAACGGCGGCGAGCTGGAGTCGTTCCTCATCGAGATCACCGCCGACGTGCTCGCGCACACCGACGCCGCCACCGGCCGGCCCTTCGTGGACGTGGTGCTCGACCAGGCCGAGCAGAAGGGCACCGGCCGATGGACCGTGCAGAGCGCCCTCGATCTGGGCATTCCGATCACCGGCATCGCCGAGGCCACCTTCGCCCGCTCGCTGTCGGGGCACGCGGACCAGCGCGAGGCCGCCCGCCGGGCCTTCCCGGACGCCGGCGAGAAGTGGCAGGTCGACGACCGGGACACCTTCGTCGAGGACGTCCGGCGCGCGCTGCTGTCCAGCAAGATCGTCGCGTATGCGCAGGGCTTCGACCACATCCGCGCCGGCAGCCGGGAGTACGACTGGGGCATCGACCTGGGCGGCACGGCCACCATCTGGCGGGGCGGCTGCATCATCCGGGCCCGCTTCCTCGACCGCATCCGCGAGGCGTACGACGCCGAGGCGGAGCTGTCGTCGCTGCTGGTGGCGCCGTGGTTCGCCGACCGGGTGCGGGACGGGGTACCGAGCTGGCGACGGGTGGTGGCCGACGCGGCCCGGGCGGGGGTGCCGACACCGGCGTTCTCGTCGTCGCTGGCGTACTTCGACGCGCTGCGCGCGCAGCGCCTGCCCGCCGCGCTGATCCAGGGCCTGCGGGACGACTTCGGCGCGCACACCTACCGCCGGGTGGACCGGGACGGCTCGTTCCACACGCTCTGGGCCGGCGACCGCTCCGAGGTGGAGGCGTGAGGCTCAGCCGAGGGTGGCGTGCATCTCCCACACCAGGATCTCCGCCGCCTCGGTGGCGGCCACCCGCTGACCGCCGGTCAGGGTGATCCGGGCGGCGTCCCCCTCGCCGAGTCGTCCGGTGCCCTCCAGCGTCACGGCACCGCTCGGCACGTACAGGTGCAGGAAGGGAGCGTCCGGCAGGTTCACCTCGTCGCCGGGAGCGAGCCGGGCGGCGTGCAGGGTGGCGTACCGGTTGCGGATCCGGATCGCCGACGCGCCGTCGTACCGGTCCATCCCGGAGGCGACCGGCACCAGACCGCCGCGGAGCAGGTCGTCGCCGATCTCCAGCTGCTCGTACCCGGGGTCGACGCCCTCCGTGTCGGGGACGACCCACATCTGCACGAAGTGGACCGGGTCGTCGTGCGGGGCGGTGTCGTCCAGCCGCCAGGAGTCGTTCTTCTCCGAGTGCAGGATGCCGGTGCCGGCGCTCATCCGCTGGGCCAGCCCGGGATAGATGACGCCGGAGTGGCCGGTGGAGTCCTGGTGCACCAGCGAGCCGCGCAGCACCCAGGTCACGATCTCCATGTCCTCGTGCGGGTGGGTCTCGAAGCCGGTACCCGGGTGCACCACGTCGTCGTTGTTGACCAGCAGCAGGCCGTGGTGGGTGTTGGCGGGGTCGTAGTGCCGGGAGAACGAGAACGAGTGCTTCGAGTCGAGCCAGGACAGCCGGGTGGCGAACCGGACCTCGGCTCGGCGGATGGCCACCGCCGGCGTGGGTGCGATGGCCGTCACCAGGCACGCTGCCCGGTCTCGGTGGGTGCCCAGGTGAGCGCCGGCTCGCCGGTGGCCAGCTCGGCGATCTCGCCCGAGCGCACGGTCGGCGTGTGCCCGAACTCGGCGCAGTGCTGCTCGGCGATCTCCGCACAGATCTCGGCGACCTGCTCGCAGATCGGGCTGCCCAGGTCGGCCGCGTTCAGCGCCATGATCATCTTGAACCGGAGATCCCGCATTACCACCCCCGTGGCGGGCGCGGCCGGGCGGCGCACCCTGCGCCGATCGTACGCGCGGGCGCCCCGCCCTCCGGCCGGAAAGCCGGATGCGGGGCGCGCGCGGGAACGGTCAACGCCGCGACGGTGCGGCGCTGACCGTCGGCGTCACCAGAACCGACGGCGCTTGGCCTTCTGCGGCCGCAGCATGTCGGCGCCCTTGGTGAGCAGTCGGCTCACCCCGGACGGGCCGCGACGGGCCTCCAGGGTGGTGCTGAGTCGACGGGCACCGGCCGCCGCCAGCGGCACGGCGACCGCCATGACCGCCCACTGGGCAATCCGCTTCTGAATCATGTGGGTTCACCTCCGCGATTGGCTGCTGTCCGGATTGGTACCCAGCGCGACGCGTCGGTAAGCGTGACCTAGATCTGCGGGGCCACCGGGTTGGGCAGCGCCCCACCGAAGCGGCGGTCCCGCTGGGCGTAGAGCTCGCAGGCGTACCAGAGGTGGCGGCGGTCGAAGTCCGGCCAGAGCGTGTCGAGGAAGACCAGCTCGGCGTACGCGCTCTGCCAGAGCAGGAAGTTGGAGGTGCGCTGCTCACCGGAGGGGCGCAGGAAGAGGTCCACCTCGGGGACCTCCGGGTGGTAGAGGTACTTCCCGATGGTCTTCTCGTTGACCTTACCCGGGTCGAGCCGGCCGGCGGCGACGTCACGGGCGATCGCGGCGGCGGCGTCGGCGATCTCCGCCTGCCCGCCGTAGTTCACGCAGAACTGCAGGGTCAGCGTCGAGTTGCCGCGGGACATCTCCTCGGCGGTCTGCAGCTCGGAGATGACGCTCTTCCAGAGCCGCCCGGCCCGCCCCGACCAGACCACCCGGACACCCAGGTCGACGAGCTGGTCCCGGCGACGGCGGATGACATCCCGGTTGAAGCCCATCAGGAAGCGGACCTCGTCGGGCGAACGCCGCCAGTTCTCGGTGGAGAACGCGTACGCCGACAGATAGGGGATGCCCAGCTCGATCGCGCCCTCGATGGTGTCGAAGAGGCTGTACTCCCCCTGCTCGTGACCCTTGGTCCGGGGCAGGCCGCGCTCCTTGGCCCACCGGCCGTTGCCGTCCATCACCACGGCGATGTGCTTCGGCAGGGCCTCGGCGGGCAGCGCCGGGGGCCGAGCACCCGACGGGTGCGGAGTCGGCGGCACCGGCTCACGCCGGCCGGCCCTCATCGATCGGATCACTCGGTCTTCTCCCCCTGTTCACACCGTCCGTGCCGGGCCGCCGCCGCCCGAGGGCGGGGGGCCGTGCCGGGCGCCGGGGCACCCCGGTCGACCAGCGGCAGCGAGCGTAGCGCGCGCTCCAGGTGCCACTGCAGGTGCGCCGCGACCAGGCCGCTGCACTCCCGTCGTACGCCGGCCTCGGTGGCGTCGGCCAGCACCCAGTCGCCGGTGGTCAGCGCGGACATCAGGTC
>JBARAE010001037.1:0-3056 GCA_049791715.1 Micromonospora sp. | reverse complement strand
ACCGAAGGCGGTGCGCGCCGGCCGCACGCTACGGCGTCCCTCGTTCACGCACTCCGGGCACTGGTGCCCGACCGACGCCTCCCGCATGCACTCCGGGCAGATCGGCCGGTTGCACCGGGTGCACCGGATGTACGTCTCCCGGCCGGGGTGGCGGTAGCAGACCGGAGTGGTCGGCACCGACCCGCCGGCACCGTCACCTGCCTGCCCGGAGCGCTCAGTCATGCGTGCAAAGGTACCCGGGCGACGCTCAGGCCGGCTTGCGCTCGATCTCGACCCGCTCGATCACCACGTCCTGCAGCGGTCGGTCGCTCGGGCCGGTCGGGGTGTTGGCGATCGCATCCACGACCTTCGCCGACTGCTCGTCGGCCACCTGGCCGAAGATGCTGTGCCGGTTGTTCAGGTGCGGGGTCGGCCCCACGGTGATGAAGAACTGCGAGCCGTTGGTGCCCGGCCCCGCGTTCGCCATCGCCAGCAGGTACGGCCGGTCGAAGCGCAGCTCCGGGTGGAACTCGTCCGCGAACGTGTAGCCCGGCCCACCGCGACCGGTGCCGGTCGGGTCACCCATCTGAATCATGAAGCCGCTGATCACACGGTGCGAGATGGTGCCGTTGTAGTACGGCCCGCTGCCCGGCTGACCCGTACGCGGGTCGGTGTATTCGCGGTTGCCCTCGGCCAGGTCGACGAAGTTGCGGACGGTCTTCGGCGCGTGGTTGGGGAAGAGCTCCAGCCGGATCGGGCCAGCGTTGGTGTGCAAGGTGGCGTAGACAGCCTCGGCCACGGGTACTCCTCACTTGTTGGTCAGTTTCCATGCGGATCCTCCCATGTGCCCGATCTGGCCATGCGGAGGCATCCGAAGGTGGAGGATGACGAAGGAAGAACTCCCAGGAGGTGCGATCGTGTTTGGAATCGGGCGGCGTAAGACCCAGGGGCAGCTGGCGAAGGCGGAGCTGAACCAGGGCATCGGTCACCTGAGGCAGGCCGCGACGTATGCGGCGAAGGGTGCCGGCGCCACGGTCGGCCCGCGGGTCCAGGCAGCCCGGGGCGCCGTCGCGCCGACCGCGGTCATGGTGCGGGACCGGGCTTCGAGCGGTGCCGCTTCGACGGCTGCGGCGCTCGCGCCGCTGGTGCTGGCCGTCCGCGGTGCCCAGGCCGGGGCCGCGGGCAAGGCTGTCGCCAACAGGAAGGCGGCCGCCGCCAAGCAGGCGGCGATGAGCAAGAAGGTGAAGGCGAAGAACATGAAGGCCGCCAAGAAGAAGCAGAAGAAGTCGCGGGGCGGGATGATGACGGGCCTGCTGGCCGCCGGCACCGTCGCCGGCCTGGCCGGGGCGATGGCCATGCGCCGCCGCCGCGAGCAGCAGGAGTGGGCCGAGTACGACCCGACCGCCAAGCTGGACCCGATGCGCGAGGACGTCGACACCATCCTGGTGGAGACCCCCGACCCGAGCGCGAAGGTGACCGAGATGCCCATCACCTCTGGCGGGCCGACCGGCGCCGGCAGCTCGGCGGTGGCCGGGGGCGACAGCGCCTCCACCACCACCCCCAACCCCGGGCCGGTCATCGCCCAGACCGACAAGGTCCCGTCGGTTGCCGAGGGCGCCCGGGACGTCTCCGGCCGCCCGGCCGACGACGTCACCAAGGCCCTGAGCAACGGGAAGAACGCCGCCAAGGCCAGCGGTCGCCGCTGACCCGCGAGGTCACGGGAAAGCGCCGGCGCGCGGGGGGCAGCCCCGCGTGGCCGGCGCTTCCGTGTCCGGTCCCGGCCTACAGCCAGCCGTTGCGGCGGAACAGTCGGTACAGGGTGAACGACGACGCCAGCATGAGCGCCCACACGCCTGGATAGCCGTACGTCCAGTCCAGCTCCGGCATGTACTTGAAGTTCATCCCGTAGATGCCGGCGATCGCGGTCCACACCGCGCCGATCGCGGCCCACGCCGCGATCTTGCGCATGTCGTTGTTCTGGTCGACGGTCACCTGGGCCAGCCGCGCCTGCAGGATCGAGTTGAGCAGGTCGTCGTAGGAGTTCACCTGCTCGACCGTGCGGCTGAGGTGGTCCTGCACGTCCCGGAAGTAGCGCCGCACCTCCTGCGGCACCTCCCGGTTGACCTGCGACGTGACGCTCATCAGCGGACGCTGCAGCGGCACCACCGCGCGCTTGAACTCCACCAGCTCCCGCTTCATCTGGTAGATCCGCTGGATCCGGCCGGTGCCCTGCCGGTCGAAGACGTCCGCCTCCAGCACGTCGAGGTCGTCCTCGAGCTGGTCGGCGACCTCCAGGTAGAGGTCCACCACCCGGTCGGTGATCGCGTACGCCACCGCCCACGGTCCGTGGCGCAGCAGGTCCCGTTTCGCCTCCAGGTCGGCCCGGACGGGGGCGAGCCGGCAGGCGTCGCCGTGCCGGACGCTGATCAGGAAGTGCGGCCCGATGAAGAGCATCACCTGGCCGGTCTCGACCACCTCCGAGTTCTCGGTCAGCTCGGTGTGCTCGCAGTACCGGGCGGTCCGCAGCACCAGGAAGCTCACGTCGCCGAACTGCTCCAGCTTGGGCCGCTGCTGCGCCTTCACCGCGTCCTCGACCGCCAGCTCGTGCAGGCCGTAGGTGGCGGCGATGGCGCTCATCTCGTCCAGTTCCGGCTCGTGCAGGCCGAGCCAGACGAACCCGTGCCGCTCCTGGCGGGCCGTCTCCAGCGCCTCGGCGTACGTCCACTCGCCCGGCTGGCGTTCCCCGTCGACGTAGAGGCCGCAGTCCACGATCCCGCTCCGGCCGGGGCCGGCCGGCTGCGCGGTACGCGGGGTGCCGTCGGCGTTGAGGATGCGGGTCATCGCCCGCACCGGGGCGGCCCAGGCGCGCGGCCTGAGCACCCGGCCGTTCTGCGCGTCGGCTCGGTCTCGCTCCACCCGGTCCGTCATGGCGCCCCTCCTCCCGTCGTGCTGCGGGTTGCAGGTTACGCCGCTGGCGGCGAACCGCAGTGCGGGCGACCGCCGGGACGGCGGCAGCCGGGTGGTGGACTGCGACGCGCGTCACCACCGGACGACGCCGCCCCGGTGGCGGCGCGGGC
>JBARAE010001036.1:0-6271 GCA_049791715.1 Micromonospora sp. | reverse complement strand
CTGACCGCCCTCCGCCTCCCGCCGCCGACGAGGCGCAAATTCACGGAAAGAGTGGCTATCCGCGCGCGGATAGCCACTCTTTCCGTGAATTTGCGCCTCGTCGGCGGCGGGAGGCGGAGGGCGGTCAGCCGGCCTCGACGATCATGCCGGCGCCGACCGTGCGGTTGGTGGCCTCGTCGATGATGACAAAACCGCCCGTGGTGCGGTTGCGGCGGTACTCGTCGGCGAGCAGCGGCACCGTGGTGCGCAGCCGGACCCGGCCGATCTCGTTCAGCTTCAGCTCGCTGGCCGTCTCGTCGCGGTGCAGCGAGTTGATGTCCAGCCGGTACTGCAACCCACGGACGATCGCCCGGGCCGACCGGGTGGTGTGCTTGATCGCGTACTTGCCGCCGACCTGCAGCGGACGGGTCTCGTCCATCCAGCAGACCATCGCCTCGATGTCCTGCGCGACGGCGGGGGCGTTGTGCGGCCGGCAGATCAGGTCACCGCGCGAGATGTCGATCTCGTCGGTCAGCCGTACGGTCACCGACATCGGCGGGAACGCCTCGTCGACCGGCCCGTCCGCGGTCTCCACCGACGCGATCCGGCTGGTGAAACCGGACGGCAGCACCATCACCTCGTCACCCGGCTTCAGCACACCCGACGCCACCTGGCCCGCGTACCCCCGGTAGTCGGTGACGGTGGTGGACTGCGGCCGGATCACGTACTGCACCGGGAACCGGACGTCCACCAGATTGCGGTCGGAGGCGATGTGCACCCGCTCCAGGTGATGCAGCAGCGACGGCCCCTCGTACCAGGACATGTTCTCGGAGCGGGTGACGATGTTGTCGCCCTTGAGCGCCGAGATCGGCACCACCGTCAGGTCCGGCACGTCGAGCTTCGCGGCGAACGCGGTGAACTCGTCGGCGATCCGCTCGAAGACCTCCTGCGACCAGTCCACCAGGTCCATCTTGTTGACGCAGAGGACCAGGTGCGGCACCCGCAGCAGCGAGCAGAGGAAGGCATGCCGGCGGGACTGCTCCACCAGGCCCTTGCGGGCGTCCACCAGGATCAGCGCCAGGTCGGCGGTCGAGGCGCCGGTGACCATGTTCCGGGTGTACTGAATGTGCCCCGGCGTGTCGGCGATGATGAACTTCCGCCGCGGGGTGGCGAAGTAGCGGTACGCCACGTCGATGGTGATGCCCTGCTCCCGCTCGGCCCGCAGGCCGTCGGTGAGCAGCGCCAGGTTCGTGTACTCGTCACCCCGGGCCGCGCTGACCGCCTCGACCGCCTCGAGCTGGTCGGTGAAGAGCGACTTGGTGTCGTACAGCAGCCGGCCGATCAGCGTCGACTTGCCGTCGTCGACGCTGCCCGCGGTGGCGAACCGCAGCAGGTCCATCGGCCGCCCCTCGGGCAGCACGGAGTCGGCGGCCGGAGCCGCGGTGTCGACGCTCATCAGAAGTAGCCCTCCCGCTTACGGTCCTCCATGGCGGCCTCGCTGACCCGGTCGTCGCCACGCGTCGCGCCGCGCTCGGTGATCCGGGTGGCGGCCACCTCCTCGATCACCTTCTCCACCGTGTCGGCGTCCGACCGGACCGCCGCGGTGCAGGAGGCGTCGCCCACCGTGCGGTAGCGCACCTGCGCCTTGAACCGCTCCTCGCCCGCCCGCGGGCGGAAGAACTCGTTCACCGCGTAGAACATGCCGTCCCGCTCGATCACCTCACGCTCGTGCGCGTAGTAGATCGACGGCAGTGGAATCCGCTCGCGCGCGATGTAGTGCCAGACGTCCAGCTCGGTCCAGTTGGAGAGCGGGAAGACCCGGATCGACTCGCCCGGGTGGTGCCGGCCGTTGTAGAGCGCCCACAACTCGGGGCGCTGGTTCTTCGGGTCCCACTGGCCGAACTCGTCGCGGAAGCTGAACACCCGCTCCTTGGCGCGGGCCTTCTCCTCGTCCCGACGGGCACCGCCGAACAGCGCGTCGAACCGGTGCTTCTCCACGGCCTCGAGCAGCACCGGGGTCTGGATCCGGTTGCGCATCCCGTCCGCCGACTCCCGCACCAGCCCCTTCGCCAGGGCCTCCGGCACACTGGCCACGATCAGCTGCAGGCCCAGCTCGGCCACCCGCTGGTCGCGGTACTCCAGCACCTCGGGGAAGTTGTGCCCGGTGTCCACGTGCATCACCGGGAACGGGATGTTGGCCGGGGCGAACGCCTTCTGCGCCAACCGCAGCATCACGATCGAGTCCTTGCCCCCGGAGAAGAGCAGCACCGGGCGCTCCATCTCGGCGACGACCTCGCGCATCACGAAGATGCTCTCGGCCTCGAGCGCGTCGAGGTGCGACACCTGGTACGCGGCGGGGGCGGTCATGACACGGGCTCGATTCGCTCGGATCCGCTCACGGGATTCCAGACCTTTCCGGTCGGACTCATCAAGAAGAACGCTCAGGCTACCCGGAATGCCGCTGCAGCGCTGCAAGCAACCGGCTGGCGAGATCCTTGCGACAGACCAGCAGGTCGGGCAGGCGCGGGTCGGCCTCGTTGTATTTCAGCGCAGAACCGTCGATGCGGGAAGCATGCAGTCCGGTGGCCGTCGCCACAGCGACCGGAGCGGCCGAATCCCACTCGTACTGACCGCCGGCGTGGATGTACGCGTCGACCTCACCGGTGACCACAGCGGCGATCTTCGCGCCCGCGGAGCCCATCGGAACCAGATGAGCGCCGATGTCCTCTGCCAGATCGGTCAGGAAAACCGGCGGACGGCTACGGCTGGCCGCCAACCGGATGGTCCGCACGCCGCCCGACGTCGCCGCCTCCAGCGTCATCGGCGGGTACGCCGGCGGGTAGTCCGTGCCCAGCACCCGGTGCTGCGCGGGCAGGCCGACCGCGCCCGCCACCAGACCGTGCGGCGTCGGCGCGTTGCGCGACCAGAGCGCCACGTGCACCGCCCAGTCCGAGCGACCCTCCTCGGCGAACTCCCGGGTGCCGTCCAACGGGTCGATGATCCACACCCGGTCGGCGTTCAGCCGGGACACCGCCCCGCTGCTCACCTCCGCCGTCCAGGCCAGCCGCGAACCCTCGTCCTCCTCGGAGAGCACCGCGTCCGCGGGCCGCCACTTCGCCAGCTCGGTACGGATCAGGTCGTGCGACACCTTGTCCCCGGCCGACTTCAACGCCCCCGGATCCGCGAAGCCCATCTCCGAGCGCAGGTTCATCAGCGCCTGCCCGGCCTGCGCCGCCAACCACCGGGCGAACGCGCCGTCGATCATCGGAGGAGTGCCCATGTACCGCTCCCGTCGCCTCGCCGCGACCCGCGTCGTCGGCTCCCGCCACGCCAGAAGGGGCAGACTACCGGTCCGGACCGCCCCGTCCGCGTACGCCCCACCGCGGTTCAGGCCCCGTGGAAGAGGTTCTGCGTCGGCTCCACCCCACGGGTGATCACCGACTCCACCACGTCCGCCGCCCGGTCCACCAGGAACTCCAGCTCCTTGCGCTCGACCGAGGAGAAGTCGGACAGCACGTAGTCGGCCGGGTCCTGCCGGCCCGGCGGCCGCCCGATACCGAACCGCACCCGGACGTAGTCCTTCGTGCCCAGCGACTTCGACATCGACCGCAGCCCGTTGTGCCCGCCCTCGCCGCCGCCGCACTTCACCCGCAGCTGCCCGTACGGGATGTCCAGCTCGTCGTGCACCGCGATCACCCGCCCCGGCGGGATCTTGTGGAACTGCGCCAGCGCCACCACCGGCCCACCGGAGAGATTCATGTAGGTCAGCGGCTTCATCAGGACCAGCTTCGGACCGCCGAACCCGAGCCGCCCCTCGGCGACCTCCGCCACCGCCCGCTTGTGCCGGCCGAACTTCCCACCGACCCGGCCGGCGAGCAACTCGGCCACCAGGAAACCGACGTTGTGCCGGTTACCCGCGTACTCCCGACCGGGGTTGCCCAGGCCGACCACCAGCCACGGCCCCGCCTCGTCCGTCACGCCTCGCCCCTCCCGCTCTCACCGCGCCGCCACCGCCGCCTCCCGGCGGCCGTCCCGATACGCCGACAGGCGCCCCCGAAACACCGGGAGCGCCTGTCGCACAGAACCGCGGGCCGATCAGGCCTCGGTCGTCCCCTCGGCCGGAGCCTCCGCGCCCTCGGCGGCCGGAGCGCCCTCGGGGGCCTCGGCGGTCTCCTCGCCGACCTCGGCCTCGGCCTCTTCGGCGGCCTCCTCGACCTCGGGGAGGGTCGCCTCGAGCTGCTCGGCGGTCGGCGCGGCGGTGACCGTGGCGACCGGCATCTCCGGGTCGGCGGCCAGCTCGACACCGGCCGGCAGCTCGACGTCGGCGGCGGTGACCTGGAAACCCGGCTCGGCGCCCTCGATGGAGGCCTCCAGGTGGTCCGGCACCTTGGTGGCGTCGGCGCTCACCGAGAGGGTGTCGTGGTCGTGCACGATCAGGGTGTCCTTGGCGGCCTCACCGGTCAGCTCGACCGGGACGTCGACGGTGACCTTCTCGCCACGGCGGACCAGCAGCAGGTCCACGTGCTCGAAGCTGTCCTTGATCGGGTCACGCTGGATCGCCTTCGGCAGCGCCAGCACCTGGGTGCCGTCGCTGACCTCGATCGCGAAGAGCTGGTTCGCGCCGCCCTTGCGGATCGCCGCGGCGAACTCCCGCGCCGGGAGCGCGATGTGCTTGGGCTTCTCGCCGTGGCCGTACAGCACGGCGGGCACCTTGCCGGCCCGGCGGGTACGACGGGCACCACCCTTGCCGAACTCGGTACGGGGCTCGGCGCTGATCTTTACCTCGGACACGGGGAAACTCCTGATGCTTCGCTGCGGCGGCTTGTCGTCTTGCGGTGCTGGGCGAGGGGCTCGCTGGGGCTCATGCGTCATGAACGACTGCCCGGAGCACCGCGTCGATGACGGCGCCTCCGTGCGGTGCTTTTCAGCGACCCGCCGGGCACCCTCGCCGTGGCAACCGCACCAGTCTACCCGAGCGGAATCTGCGATTTCCGGCGGTCCCCAGGGTCACCGTTCCCGCCGGTCCGCAGGCCGACGGGAACGGCACGGCCAGCTCAGCTCAGGCCACCGAAGAGGGTGGTCACCGAGCCGTCGTCGAAGACCTCCCGGATCGCCCGGGCCAGCAGCGGGGCGATCGACAGCACGGTGATCTTGTCGAGCTGCTTCTCCGGCGGGAGCGGCAGCGTGTTGGTCACCACGACCTCGGTGATCGGGCTGTTCTTCAGCCGCTCGGTCGCCGGGTCCGACAGCAGGGCGTGCGTGGACGCCACCACGATCTCCGCCGCACCGGACTCCTTGAGGATGTCCGCGGCCTTGGTGATCGTGCCACCGGTGTCGATCATGTCGTCGACGATCAGGCAGACCCGATCCTCGACCTCACCGACCACCCGGTTCGCCACCACCTGGTTCGGCTTCAGCGGGTCCCGCGTCTTGTGGATGAACGCCAGCGGGCAGCCGCCCAGCCGGTCCGTCCAGCGCTCGGCCACCCGCACCCGGCCCGAGTCCGGCGCCACCACGGTCATCGGCCGGCCCGCGTACTTGCGCTCGACGTACTCGGCCAGGATGTCCATCGCGAAGAGGTGGTCCACCGGGCCGTCGAAGAAGCCCTGGATCTGCGCGGTGTGCAGGTCCACCGTGAGGATCCGGTTGGCGCCCGCCGTCTTCAGCAGGTCCGCCACCAGCCGCGCCGAGATCGGCTCCCGGCCGCGGTGCTTCTTGTCCTGCCGCGAGTACGGGTAGAACGGCAGCACCACGGTGATCCGCTTGGCGGAGCCGCGCTTCAGCGCGTCGATCATGATCAGGGTCTCCATGACCCAGGTGTTCACCCCATGCGTGACGGACTGCACCACGAAGGCGTCCGAGCCACGCACCGAGTCCTTGAACCGTACGAAGATCTCGCCGTTCGCGAAATCGTACGAGTCGGAAGGCGTCGGCGCGACGCCGAGCACCTCACCGATCTCCTTGGCCAGCTCCGGAAAGCCACGTCCGGAAAAGAGCATCAGGCTCTTGCGGTTTTCGGCGACGATGCTGCCCATGGGCCCGTCTGCTCCTGTTTGTCGGTGGTTCCCGGCGGCGGTGGGCCGGTGACTATTCGCTTGCAGTATCCCCCGCGCCGGACCGCTCTCCCACCGTCTCGGCGTCCCCGTGGAGTGGCTCACCTTCCCTTGCGGTGGCGGCCCCACCCGACGCATCCTCTGCGGCCTGCCGGGCCCGCTCGGCGGCCGCCGCGGAAACCGTCCCCGGCCGCTTGCGGGCCACCCAGCCGTCGATGTTGCGCTGCGGTGCCCGGGTC
>JBARAE010001035.1:0-3192 GCA_049791715.1 Micromonospora sp. | reverse complement strand
GTCCGGCGGCACGCACACCGCCGGACCACCCGTCACCACCTCATACCCGCCGGACGACCACCGTCACCCGCTCGCCCTCGCCGGCCTCACCGGCGAAGCCGTCGACCCCGTCGGCGAAGTCGATGGTGTCGGCCAGCACCTCCCGGGCCACGAAGTCGGTGTACGCGGACACCGCGGCCCGGACCTCCTCGGAGGCCGACAGCGACACCACGATCCGGTCGGAGACGTCCAGGTCGGCGTCCCGGCGGGCCTGCTGCACCACCCGGACCACGTCCCGGGCCAGCCCCTCGGCGGCCAGCTCCGGGGTGACCTCGGTGTCCAGCACGACCACGCCCTCACCGCCGGGCAGCGGCGCGGAGTGCTCCGCGTCGGCGGCGACCAGGCGCAGCTCGTACTCGCCCTCGGCGAGGGTGACCCCGGCGGCGACCGGGGCGCCGTCGACCAGCTCCCACTCCCCCGCCTTGACCGCCTTGATCACCTGCTGGACCTGCTTGCCGACCCGCGGGCCGAGCGCCCGGGGCACCACGGTCAGCACCTGCTGGCAGTACGCCGACACCTCCTCGGAGAATTCCACCGCCTTGACGTTGACCTCGTCGGCGACCAGGTCGGCGAGGGGCCGGAGCTGGTCGGCGACGGGCGAGGCCACGGTCAGCTTCGACAGCGGCAGCCGGACCCGCAGGCCCTTCGCCTTGCGCAGCGACAGGGCCGCCGAGGCGACCGCCCGCACGTTGTCCATCGCGGACACCAACTCGTGGTCGGCCGGGAACTCCGCGGCCTCCGGCCAGTCGGTCAGGTGCACCGACCGCTCGCCGGTGAGGCCACGCCAGATCTCCTCCGCGGTCAGCGGCGCCAGCGGCGCCACCACCCGGCAGAGCGTCTCCAGCACCGTCGACAGCGTGTCGAACGCCTCGGCGTCGCCGGACCAGAACCGGTCCCGCGAGCGGCGCACGTACCAGTTGGTCAGCGCGTCCAGGTAGGACCGGACGGTGGCGCAGGCGCCGGAGATGTCGTACGCCTCCATCTGCGCCTGGACCGTCGACACCAGCTCGTTCGTCTTCGCCAACACGTACCGGTCGAGCAGGTGCGTCGAGTCGGTGCGCCGGCGAGCGGTGTAGCCGTCCGCGTTGGCGTAGAGCGAGAAGAAGTACCAGACGTTCCACAGCGGCAGCAGCACCTGCCGGACGGCGTCCCGGATGCCCGCCTCGGTGACCGCCATGTCCCCGCCACGCAGCACCGGCGAGGACATCAGCATCCAGCGCATCGCGTCCGAGCCGTACGCGTCGAAGACGTGGTACACGTCCGGATAGTTGCGCAGGCTCTTGGACATCTTGCGGCCGTCGGAGCCGAGCAGGATGCCGTGGCTGAGGCAGTTGCGGAACGCCGGCCGGTCGAACAGCGCCGTGGCCAGCACGTGCATGGTGTAGAACCAGCCGCGGGTCTGTCCGATGTACTCGACGATGAAGTCGCCCGGGTAGTGGTGCTCGAACCAGTCGCGGTTCTCGAACGGGTAGTGCACCTGGGCGAACGGCATCGAGCCGGACTCGAACCAGCAGTCCAGCACCTCCGGCACGCGGCGCATCATCGACGCACCGGTCGGGTCGTCCGGGTTCGGGCGGACCAGCTCGTCCACCGCCGGCCGGTGCAGGTCGGTCAGGCGGACGCCGAAGTCCCGCTCGATCTCCTCCAGCGAGCCGTACACGTCGACCCGTGGGTAGTTCGGGTCGTCGGACTTCCACACCGGGATCGGCGAGCCCCAGAACCGGTTCCGGCTGATCGACCAGTCGCGGGCGTTGGCCAGCCACTTGCCGAAGGAGCCGTCCTTGATGTGCGCCGGGGTCCAGTTGATCTGCTGGTTGAGCTCGACCATCCGGTCCCGGAACCGGGTCACCGCGACGAACCAGGACGACACCGCCTTGTAGACCAGCGGGGTCTCGCAGCGCCAGCAGTGCGGGTACGAGTGGGTGTAGGTGTCCTGCTTGAGCACCACCCCCCGCTCCTTGAGCTCCCGGATCACCGGCTTGTTGACGTCGAAGACCTGCTCGCCCTGATACGGCGGGACCAGCGAGGTGAACCGCGTGTGGTCGTCCACGGTGACGATGGTCGGGATGCCGGCCTCGTTGCAGGTGTTCTGGTCGTCCTCACCGAACGCCGGGGCCAGGTGGACGATCCCGGTGCCGTCCTCGGTGGTGACGAAGTCCGCGCCGAGGACCTGGTACGCGTTCGGGCCGGCCTGCTCGACGAGGAAGTCGTAGAGCGGGGTGTACCGGCGCCCGACCAGGTCACGGCCGTACACCGTGCCGACCTGCTGGTACCCCTCCAGCTCCTTGGCGTACGCCGCGAGCCGGGCGGCGCCGACGACGTACCGCTGGCCGTCCCGCTCCAGCACCGCGTACTCGATGTCCGGGCCGACGGCGAGCGCCAGGTTCGACGGCAGGGTCCACGGCGTGGTGGTCCAGACGCCGAGGTTCACCGCTCCACGCACCGGCTCCGGCGCGTTCTCGTCGGGGGTCAGCGCGAACCAGACCGACAGGGTCGGGTCGTGCCGGTCCTTGTAGACGTCGTCCATCCGGGTCTCGGTGTTCGACAGCGGCGTCTCGCACCGCCAGCAGTACGCCAGCACCCGGAAGCCCTCGTAGACCAGACCCTTGTCGTGCAGGGTCCTGAAGGCCCACATGACGCTTTCCATGTAGTCCAGGTCGAGGGTCTTGTAGTCGTTCGCGAAGTCCACCCAGCGGGCCTGCCGGGTGACGTACCGCTCCCAGTCCTGGGTGAACTCCAGCACCGAGGCACGGCAGACCTCGTTGAACCGAGCCACGCCGAGGTCGAGGATCTCCGCCTTGCTGGTGATGCCGAGCTGCTTCTCGGCCACCACCTCGGCGGGCAGGCCGTGGCAGTCCCAGCCGAACCGGCGCTCCACCCGGCGCCCGCGCATGGTCTGGTAGCGCGGCACCGCGTCCTTGACGTAGCCGGTGAAGAGGTGGCCGTAGTGGGGCAGGCCGTTGGCGAACGGCGGGCCGTCGTAGAAGACGTACTCGTTCTTGCCGTTCTCGCCGGCCGGGCGGGCCTCGACGGAGGCCTCGAAGGTCTTGTCGGCCGTCCAGTGCTCCAGGACCCGGCGCTCGACCGCGGGCAGGTCCGGGCTCGCCGGGACGCCGGCGGCGGTCGGGTCGTGCAACGGATAGGCCATCGGGG
>JBARAE010001034.1:0-7531 GCA_049791715.1 Micromonospora sp. | reverse complement strand
TCCGCCCCGAGTTCGGGATGACCGGCGAGGTGACCCTCTCCGGCCGGGTGCTGCCCATCGGTGGCGTGAAGCAGAAGCTGCTCGCCGCCCACCGGGCCGGCCTGACCGAGGTGATCATCCCGGCCCGGAACGAGCCGGACCTGGACGACCTGCCCACCGAGGTTCGCGAGGCGTTGACCATCCACACCCTCGCCGACGTCGCCGACGTGCTCGCCCTGGCGCTGCGCCCGGCCGACGTGGACGCGGACACCCTCGGCGGCCAGCCGCTCGCCGCGGCCTGACGCCGGCAATATCAGGGCAGACGGAGGCCCCCGGTCGATCGACGACCGGGGGCCTCCACCGTGCTCAGTACCGGTCCCGGCGCTCCCGCCGATCGCCGCCCTCGAAGTCCCGGCCGCGTCGCTCCCGCCGGTCACCGCCGTCGAAGCGGCGCTCGCCGCCGTCGCCGTCGCCGTCGCGGTCCCGCCGTACCGTCGCCTTGCGGCCCTTGATGGTGCTGCCCCGCAGGCCGGCGATCACCTCGTCGGCGACCGCGTTCGGGATCTCCACCAGCGAGAACCGGTCGGCGATCTCGATCGAGCCGATGTCCCGCCCGCTGACCCCGGTCTCCCCGGTGATCGCCCCGACCAGGTCCTGCGGCCGGACCCCGGCGCGCCGACCCAGCCCGATGAAGACCTGCGTCGTGCCGGCCGCCCGGGGCCGCCCGCCGCGCCGCTCCCCGCGGCCCTCGTACCCCGGTCGGCCTTCCCTGGCCGGCCGGACCGCGACCTGCGGGATCTCCGCTTCCTCGTCGGTGGTGCCGGGCAGGGTGGCCTCGTGGGCCAGCTTCACCCCGGCGAGGGCGACCTCCATCATGTCGAACTCGTCCGACAGCGATTCGACGATCGCCCGGAACGGCTCCAGGTCGTCCTCCAGCAGCGACTCCCGCAGCGCGGCCTGGGTCAGCTCCAGCCGCCGGGTACGCAGGTCCGCCACCGTAGGAATCTTGTCGATGGCGATCCGCTGGCCGGTCACGCGCTCGATGGTCTTGAGCATGCGGTGTTCGCGCGGCTCGGCGAGGGTGATCGCCACCCCCTCCCGCCCGGCCCGGCCGACCCGGCCGATCCGGTGCACGTACGACTCCGGCGCCGACGGCACGTCGTAGTTGACCACGTGGGTGAGCTGCTCGACGTCCAATCCGCGGGCCGCCACGTCGGTCGCCACCAGCAGGTCCGCGGTGCCCGACCGCAGCCGGCCCATCACCCGGTCCCGCTGCTCCTGGCTCATCCCGCCGTGCAGCGCCTCGGCCCGGTAGCCGCGGCCGTTCATCGTCTCGGTGAGCCGGTCAACCTCCTCCCGGCTGCGGCAGAACACGATCGCCGCGGTGGGGGACTCCACGTCCAGCACCCGGCCCAGCGCGGCCGGCTTGTGCGCCCGGGCGACGATGTACGCGCTCTGCCGCACCCGGGGCTGCTCCCCGGCGACCGGCTGCTCCCGGCCGATCTGGATGCGTACCGGGTCGGTCAGGTGCTGCCGGGCCAGCCCGTCGATGCGCGACGGCATGGTCGCCGAGAAGAGCACCGTCTGCCGCTGCTCCGGGGCGTGCTCCAGGATCGCCTCGATGTCCTCGGCGAAGCCCATGTCGAGCATCTCGTCCGCCTCGTCCAGCACCACCGTGGCCAGCGATCCGAGCCGCAGGGTGCCCCGGGCGATGTGGTCCAGGGCCCGGCCCGGGGTGGCCACCACCACGTCCACGCCCATGTCCAGCGCGCGCAGCTGGCGGCCGATCGGCTGCCCGCCGTAGATCGGCAGCACCCGGGCGCCCAGGTCCTTGCCGTAGCGGTGGAACGCCTCGGAGACCTGCACCGCAAGCTCGCGGGTGGGCACCAGCACCAGCGACACCGGGTCACCGCCGCTGCGGTCGTCCGGCATCCGCTGGAGCAGGGGCAGGGCGAAGGCGGCGGTCTTACCGGTACCGGTCGCCGCCTGCCCCAGCAGGTCCCGGCCGGCCAGCAGCGGCGGGATGGCCTCGCGCTGGATCGGGGTCGGCTCCTCGTAGCCGAGGGCGGACAGGGCGCCCAGCAGCTCGGTGCGCAGGCCCAGGTCGGCGAAGGCGGTCCCCTCGTCGTCGGTGGCGGGGGTGGGGTCGGTCGGCGTCGGTGCGGAACTCATGCGACAAGCCTTTCATCACCCGCGCCGGCCCGTCGCGGCGACCGGCACAACCGTCGACCCGACCACGTCCCACCTCCGCCGGACCACCGGAGCAGGAGGGCCAGCACGGCGCTGACTCCCACCGCGGCGTCGAGCACCCCGCACCACTCCGCGTACCCGCGGGGCACCACCCGGCCGGTGCGGTGGTGCGCCAGGTCCCAGCCCGCGTGCCCGAGCCAGCCGGCGGCCACCAGAGCGCCGGCGAGGTCGTCCGGCCCGGTGGCGGCGGCCACCGCGAGCCCGGCCCAGACGACCAGTCCGGCCAGTTGGACGGCGAGCAGCCGTCGGTCGCGCCACTGTCGGCGCCAGCTGCCGATGAGCAGGTAACCGGTCGGCAGCACGAGCAGCATCCACGGGGAGAGCACGGTCGGCTCGATCCAGAGGTCCACGGTCATCAGCAGGGCCAGCCCGGTCGGCCACCGGCGGATCAGGGAGGCGAGGAGGGGGCGCCGCCGGCGCGGTGTCGGGTGCGCGTGACGGTGACGCAGCGCCACCAGCACCATCGCCGGCAGCATCAGCAGATGACCGCCCAGCATCAGCGCCTGGTCCCCGACCAGCCCGGCGCACCACGGCGGGAGCAGCAGCAGGTACGGGACGTACATGGCGGCCACCATCTCGGCGGTGGCGGCCCGGCCGTGACCCCGGTGCCACATCCGGGCGGCCATGCCGAGCGACATGTCCGTCGCCATCACCAGCGCCCCGACGTCGGGCCGGTCCAGCGTGCCGGCGCCGCCCAGGAAGGGTACCCGCACGACATGTCGAAGCAGCCGACGGGAAAGAAGATGTCGTCCTCCTTCCTCTACAACGGCACCCGCAAGATGTACGAGGACGCCGGCTTCACGTACGAGCGGTCCAAGGGTCAGAAGAACTGGTGATGACTCGGACGATAGCCCCCGCCTGACGGCATCGACGGGGCTGCCGGCCGTCGAGTGCGTTACCGGCGAGTCGATGGGGGACGGTGGGGCGGCCGCATGCCCGGGAAGCACCGTTCGTGGTGGCGCTGGGGGCACGTCGAGGACGAGCGCGACGCCGTCCGCAACCGGGCAAAAGCCCACATTCGGGTTGGAAGTGTGTTTAGCTGCGGAGGATGGGGTGCCCCGGGCCGGGAAGGATTGGCATGCACGGACGTGAGCTGCGCGGGCTGCTGCATCCGTTCCTGCTGCTGCTGATTTTCGAACGGCCCGGTCACGGGTACGACCTGATCGACCGGCTCCGTGCCATGGGGATGCCCGACGTGGAGCCCGCCCAGATCTACCGGGTGCTGCGCGGCCTGGAACGCGACCGGTCGCTGGTGTCCGTGTGGGAGACGACCGGCGCGGGCCCGGCCCGTCGGTGCTATGAGCTCACCGCCAAGGGGCGAAACGACCTCCGGTCGTGGACCGTGCGACTGGCGCAGCTCGACCAGGTCATCGGCGCCTGCCTGCGACGCTCGGCCGGCGCCTTCGAGGGAGCGGCGGTCGGCCCTGCTGAGCGGTACGCGGCCTCCCGACGCTGAACGGAGAACCCTTGCAATCGCCCGTTCTTCCAGCAGTTCACCGCGCGTTCGCCCGTCGGGTGGAACCCGGGCAGGCGCTCGCAGGTGACGCGGCGCGGATCGCGCGCGCCTGCTACGAGATGGCCGTCCGCTCCCACCGCGGCGGAAAACTGATCGTCTTCGGCAACGGCGGCCCGGCCACCGACGCCCAGCACATCGTGGTCGAGTTCGTCCACCCGGTCATCGTGGGCAAGCGGGCGCTGCCGGCGATCTCGCTGACGAACGACGCCGCCACCCTCACGGGAATCGCCCGGGCGGAGGGCTTCGACGAGGTCTTCGCGTCCCAGCTGCGCCTGCTCGCCGCCCCGCACGACATCGCGCTCGGACTGTCCGTCGACGGCCACTGCGCCAACGTGCGACGCGGTCTGGCAGCGGCCCGCGACCTCAACCTGCTCACCGTCGCGCTGCTCGGCGGCGACGGCGGTGACATCGCCCGGGACGCCGTCGCGGACCACGTCGTCGTCGCCCGCACCGACGAGCCGTGCATCGTCAAGGAGGTGCACATGACGATCTACCACATCCTGTGGGAGCTGGTGCACGTGTTCTTCGAGCAGCCCGGACTGCTGGCACCGGAGATGGTCCGGTGACCGCGCACCCGGCGACTCGGCCCGTACCCGAGTGCCACGGCGACGTGTGCATCACCTGCTCCGACGTGGCGGTCGCCGTCGAGGTGCGGGAGCTGCTGGCCGACGGCATGGCCGTGGTCGACACCGACGCCGGGCCGGAGGAGGTCAGCGTGGCACTGGTCGAGGCGGGGCCGGGGGACGTGGTGCTGGTGCACGCCAAGGAGGCCATTGCCGTCGTGGAGAAGAACTCATGAGCGCCCGGGTCGAGGGCGCCATCGGGGCGCTGTACCCGTTCCTCGACACCCGGCCGACCAACGTGGACGCGGTGCTCGCCGCGGTGGCGAGGTCCACCGCCGAGAAGGCGGCGGAGATCGTCGCCCTCCGGGAATCCCTGGTCGCCGAGCACGGGCAGCGGTTGCTCGACTGCGCACAACGATGCGCCGCGGCCTTCCAAGCCGGCGGCACACTGTTCGCGTTCGGCAACGGCGGAAGCAGCACCGACGCGCAGGACGTCGCGCAGTTGTTCCTGCACCCGCCGAAGGCCGCCCGCCCGTTGCCGGCGATCTCGCTGACCCACGACGTGGCGCTGATCACCGCGCTCTCCAACGACGTGGGGTTCGAGGTGGTCTTCGCCCGGCAGGTGGCGGCGTTCGGCCGGGCCGGGGACATCGCGGTGGGGCTGTCCACCAGCGGCGGATCGAACAATGTCCTGCGCGCGTTCGAGGAGGCGGCCCGGCGCGGCATGGTCACCGTCGGCGTCGCCGGGTACGACGGCGGCCGGATGGCGGAATCCGAGGCCGTCGACCACCTGTTCGTGGTGCCGTCGGCATCCGTGCACCGGGTCCAGGAGGCGCAGACGACGGTCTACCACGTGCTCTGGGAACTCACCCAGCAGGCGTTGACCGGCGAACTCTGACGGGTGCCATGGACCTGGCCAGCGTGCGGCGGGTGCACGTCCGCGTGGAAGGCATCGTGCAGGGGGTCGGCTTCCGGCCGTTCGTGCACGCGCTCGCCACCGAGTACGACCTGGCCGGCTTCGTCGGCAACGACACGGCGGGTGTCTTCGTCGAGGTCGAAGGGGACGGGGACCGGCTGGCCGCCTTCGTGGCCGACCTCAGCCGACGGGCGCCGACGCTCGCCCAGGTCGAGCGGCTCACCACAGCGGCGGTGCCGCCGACCGGCCGGCCCGGCTTCGCCATCGTCACCAGCGTCACCGGCACCGGTCGCGATGCGCTGATCTCCCCGGACACCGCCACCTGTCCGGACTGCCTCGCCGAGCTGTCCGATCCGGCGGACCGCCGCTGCGGCTACCCGTTCACCAACTGCACCAACTGCGGCCCGCGGTTCACCATCGTCGAGGACGTCCCGTACGACCGCCGCACCACCACGATGGCCGAGTTCCCGCTCTGCGCCGACTGCGCCGCCGAGTACGCCGACCCGGGCGACCGCCGCTTCCACGCCGAGCCGGTGTGCTGCCCCGCTTGCGGTCCGACACTCCGGTTCGTCGACGCCGCCGGCGTCCCGGCTCCCGGTGAGCCCGTGGATACCGCCGTCTGGTGGCTGCGGGAGGGGCGGATCGTCGCGGTGAAGGGCCTCGGTGGCTACCACCTGGCCGCCCGGGCCGACGACGAGCGGGTCGTCTCGACGCTGCGCGCCCGCAAGCACCGGGAGGAGAAACCGTTCGCGGTGATGGCCGGCGACCTGCGGGCGGCGCGCACCCTGGTGGACGTGGCGCCGGCGGCCGTGCCGGTGCTCACCGGCGCCCGCCGTCCCGTGGTGCTGCTGCCCCGCCGGGCCGACGCCCCGGTTGCCGGGTCGGTGGCGCCGGGTAACCGCGACCTGGGCGTCATGCTGCCGTACACGCCACTGCACCAGCTGCTGCTCGGTCAGCTCGGCATGCCGATCGTGCTGACCAGCGGCAACGTCTCCGACGAACCGATCGCGCACCGCGACGACGACGCCCGCCGACGGCTGGCGCCGATCGCCGACGGGTTCCTCACCCACGACCGGCGGATCCACGTCCGCACCGACGACTCGGTGGTACGCGTGTTCCGGGGCCGGGAACTGCCGGTGCGGCGGTCCCGCGGTTACGTGCCCGCGCCGCTCACCCTGCCGTGGCGGTTCGACCGGCCGGTGCTGGCCTGCGGCGCGGAGCTGAAGAACACGTTCTGCGTGGCGAAGGGGCGGCGGGCGTTCGTCTCCCACCACATCGGCGACCTGGCCAACTACGAGACGTTGCGGGCTTTCACCGACGGGATTGCACACTTCACCCGGCTCTTCGATGTCCGGCCGGAGATCGTCGCCCACGACCTGCATCCCGAGTACCTGTCCACCAAGTACGCCCTGCAGCGCGACGACGTGGAGCTGCTCGGCGTCCAGCACCACCACGCCCACATCGCGTCCTGCCTGGCCGACAACGGCGAACCCGGACCGGTGATCGGCGTTGCCTTCGACGGTCTCGGGTACGGCCCGGACGGCACCCTCTGGGGAGGAGAGGTGCTGGTCGCGAACCTGGCCGGCTTCGAGCGGGTCGGTCACCTGGCCCCCGTACCCATGCCCGGCGGGGCCGCGGCGGTGCACGAGCCGTGGCGGATGGCGGCGGCCCACCTCGACGAGATCTACGGCGAGGCGGTGCCCGACCTGGCGGTGCGGCGCCGGCACGAGCGGGACTGGCCGGCGGTGGTGGCGCTGGCGCGGACCGGGACGAACTCGCCGCGTACCTCCAGCATGGGCCGCCTGTTCGACGCGGTTTCGGCGCTCCTCGGCCTGCACGACCGCGTCACGTACGAAGGACAGGCGGCGATCGCGCTGGAGCAGCGGGCCGATCGTGACGAGCGGGGCGGCTACGCGGTCGAGGCGGCCGGCCCGGTGCCGCTCCTCGACGTCGGGCGCGGACTGGTCCGGTGCGTGGTCGACGACCTGGTGGCCGGGGTGGACCCCGGCCGGATCGCCGCGCGGTTCCACCACGGCCTGGCGGATGCGGTGGTCCGGGCGGCCGGAGCCGTCCGGGAAGGCACCGGGCTGGCCACGGTCGCGCTCTCCGGCGGGGTCTTCCAGAACGTGCTGCTGCTCGACCGGGTGGTGGGCGGGCTGGAGCGGGACGGCTTTCGGGTGCTTGTGCACTCGCGGGTGCCGCCCAACGACGGGGGGATCTCCCTCGGCCAGGCCGTGGTGGCCGCGGCGCGGGCCGTGCCCGCCGACTGAACTCGCGACCACCGGCCGTCGCGGCACGGGCCGGGCC
>JBARAE010001033.1:0-5653 GCA_049791715.1 Micromonospora sp. | reverse complement strand
TTGAGCAGCCGTCGCTGACGTCGGGGGCGGCGACGGCCTCGTTGGTTCTCTGGATCCTCGGCGTGATCGGCGGGTGGTGCCTGTTCGGGCTGCCCTGCATCCTGGCCGTCGTCCTCGGTCACCTCGCCCTGCGGGAGACCCGCGACGGCGCCAGGGCCGGGCACGGCATGGCGATCGCCGGCCTCGTCCTGGGCTACGTCTTCGCCGCCCCGATGGTCGTCTTCACGGTCCTGATGTTTTTCGGGAGTGCCCTGGGCGCGGCCACCCCGACGCCGACTCCCTGATCCTCCCAGGTTTCTGTCACAACAACGAGGTGCCCGCGAGGCGCCGGAGGGACGGGTGCGCACATGCCCCCGGAGAACAGGGATCGAGTCCCGCTCGACCGGTCCGTTGAGCTGTCCCGCAGCGACTCCGGCTGGGTCATCGCCGCACGGTGGCACACCGACGCCGGACCGACCAGCATCAGCGGACCCGACGAGGTCGTCATCCGCATCGCCGACGACGCGGCGCCCGAGGTCCGGGAGAAGGGCGTCACATCGCAGGCCCTGCACCGGATGGGACGGCAGGTCGACGACATGGTGGCCGAGTTCCACGAGCTGCCGAGCGTCGGGGCGTACCAGGTGATGGTGCGCCGGTACGTCGAAGGCCGGCTCGCGGAACTGGCGCAGGTGCGGGGTGCGGCGGCGGCCGGCTTCGAGTCGGACCTGCTCACTGTCTTCGTCGACCTGGCGGGGCGCGGGAACCCGGATCCCCTCGGAGCGCTCGCCACGGCCACCGGCCGATCGCGGGAAGCCCTCGACCGCCTCCTCGACGTGGCCCGCCGGCGGACCGACCATGACGGGCGCGCCGGTTGAACGCCACGACGGGTACGGATACTGCCTGGGTGACCACACCCACGGCGGACCTGCATCGCCCCAGCCCACTCCTCTGCCCCGGTTCAGGGGCAGAGAAGGGCGGTCCTTGCCGGGAGACCGCCGCCTACCCGTTGCCCGGGGATCGAGCCGCTCTGGATCGAGTAAGCGGGAGGGTTCCTGGTGATACCGCGGGTGACCGGCCCTTCGGGCTGTAGCCAGCGCACGTTTTTCGCTCGACATTCATTTGCACAGCGGCGGGCGGCGGCTACCTGTTGCGAAGGACGTAGACCTGGTCGACCAGGGTGGAGTTGCCGTTGACGGTGGTCGGGCGAACCCAGGTCCAGCGCCGATGCCGGCGTCCCGGTCCCACCCGTTGCTGGCGCCAGTGGCCGCGCCGCAGGTGCGGCCGGGCGTCGTGCGACGGCTCGGCTGAAGGCTTCGCCCGGGACGGTGGCGGCGGTGATGTGGCGTCGATGTCGAGCACCCGCAGCGCGGCGGTGGCGCCGGTCGTGTTCTGGTCGAACGGCGGTCTCTGCCGCGTCGCAGCTGAGGGAATGGGTGCGCCGATGGGTTCGTGCCAGCAGCTCAGCGCAATGCCGGCGGTGATGTTGGCGATCTGGGTACGCCAGCCGCTGGCGGCACGCGATGCCGGGACGGTGATACGCGCGATCGGGAAGCCACTGGGGTGGCCGACGGCGATGCACCAGGCGAACTCGTCGCGGGGCCTGCCGTCGGAGTCAGCGGTGAGCAGCAGCCCTTCGACGACGCCGCCGAATTGGTCGAGGGCTTCCAGCGGTGTGGGCAGCTGAGTGCGGTCGGTGAGGCCGGTCGCCTGCAACCGGGCAAGCACGGTGGCCAAGCTGGGTGAGGAAATATATGCGGCGCAGCCACGGGCATGGAGCATCAGCAGCGAGACGGTGGCGAGGGCGGCGGGAAGGTCGCCGGCGCGGGGCTCGATCCGCCAGGGGGCGGCAAACGTGGCGAGGACCACGGGGTACGGCAGCCGGATGTCGGTGCCGGCGGGCAGCGGGCGGGTCTGCGGGTATGCCACCGCGTGCTCGGCGGGTAGCCAGAACGGCACCGGGGTGTGATCGACGTGCCACTGCTGAACCCACGCGCTGCGGTGGTACCAGTAGGACAGGTCGACCGCGTCGCCCACTTGGTTGACCAGTGGCGTATGCCGCCAGGGCGTGGTCAGCACCGCATCGGATCGCTGGTGCGGTCCAGGGTAGGGGGTACTCCGCATCGTGGGTGCACCAGGGATGGTGGTGCCCAGCTGGCGGCGCAGCGCCGGCGCGTCAGCGGTGTCGTCGGGCAGTCGCAGCCACGGTGGAACCGCCCACGCCCAGCAGGCCTGCGGGGACACGTCGAGCACGGTGGAGGTGGCGAAGGGCGCCAGGGCGTCCCGGCTGACCGGCGTCGCCTCCGGTACCCAACCGTCGAGGTGGACGTTGCGGACGTCGTCAAACTGGGCGCCGGTCTTTTTGCGGTACCAGGTCTGCACGTAACGTTCGTCGGCGCAACGGTGCACCTCGGTGAAACGCAGCTTCACCCCGGACTGGCGGATCTGGCGCACGCTGGCGTCGTTGAACCGCGACAGCTCCCGCTCGATCGCGTCGAGTTCGTGACGGGCGTCCGCGATGACAGTGCTGGCGCGGGTCGCGGCGGTTAAGAGCCGGGCGGCGGCGTTCTCGTGCGGCTGCAACCGACTGTTGGTGACGGCCTGCTCGCGGATCAGCCGCTGTTGCGCGGCGCGGGACTGCGCGGCGTCCATCCGGGCTACCGCGCCACGCTCGCCCTCCGACGCGATGTCTGCCCGCAGCCGCTCCAGCTGCGTTGCCAGTGTTGTGGCCTGCCGGTGCTGGCGGGCCCGCTGATGCTTGCCCCTCACCGCCTGTTCACCACCTCGGCGAACTCCCGCAGCGCCGCCTGGCTGTGCGTAATGGCCCGCCGGGCCCGAGGCACCAACGGGTCATCCGGATCCACGGTGTGCAGGTGCACCCTGACCGCGACCCGGGCCGTGGCGACGACGAGGTCCTCCACCTCGGCCCAGATCCGTTCCAGTGCCGCCCGATGGTCGGACAGCCTCGGACTGGATCCGGTGTCGCGGTCGCGCAGGCTCAGCGCGATCGCCCGCAGCAGCGTCGGTAGCTGCGCGGCCCGGGTTTCGTCGTCGAGCCGCCGCGCGCGCAGCTCCGTCAACCGGGCCGACAGCCCGGCGGCCGTCTCCGTGCCGGCCATGGGTGCCCGCGATGTCCGGGGGTGCGGCACCGGCCGGTCGCCGCTCACCGCCGCTTCTCCCCGGCCGGCCGACGGGGCTTCTCGCCGATGAGCTGCTCGACCTCGCGGATCTCGTCGGCGTCGTAGGCGATGCGGACGCCGGAGATGGACAGTCCGGCCGCCGAAGCAAGGTCTTTCAACTGGTACGGCTGCGGGCGAACGAACTCGCGCCCGTAGGCCAGCAGCAGGCCGATCCGCCGCTCCATCTCCAGGATCTGCGCCCGGCACCGCGCGAGTTCGTCAAGCAGGGGATCGAACTCCTCGTCGCGATCTGCGGCTCGCTCGGCCTGCTCACGCAGTTCCGTCACGTACTGCTCGCGCACGCGAGCGGCATCGTCGTACACCTCACTGAAGACCGCCGACCGGTCCTGCTCTGACAGATGAATGTTGTTGGCGGCGAAGCTCTGCCGGTCAGGCAGTAGGTGAACGAGGGCGCCGACGGCTTCGTAGATGTCCTTCCTCATCGCTACAGAGTGCCATACAGTGCAGAAAATGCAATGAGGCGCAGTAGATGATTTGGGTACCAGCTGCGGCAGCGGTGCCTCCCGCCGACCCACCGCGTCACATGCACGCCGTCGCGACGCAGCCGACCAGGCGGGTCGTTGCGATCGGTACCGCTCTGCCCGGCCGCCACCGCTGGTCAGGTGATGGGGTCAGGGCGTTGTGATGGCTTGTTATCCAGGCAGCAGCGGATGAAGTCCTGGATGACGGGGTCGGTGTCGGCGGTGGGCGACCAGGCAACGCCGACCTGGCTCGGGCTGACGCCGGTGACAGGCCGGTATGTGACGTCTGGGCGCGCGTAGTAGCGGGCGGCGGATTTGGGAGCCAGGGCGATGCCATGGCCGTTGGCAATTGCGGTTAGCCAATCATCGGGCTGGCCGCTGTCGGTGACAGCTCCAATCTGGACCGGGTGGCCCTCCCGCTCGCCAGCGGCCAGCCACCAGTCGCGCCACCAGCCGGTTTCAACGGGGGCGGCGACGAACGGCTCATCCCACAAGTCCCGAAAGGAGATGCAGTCGCGCCCGGCCAGCGGGTGAGTAGAGGGCAACGCGACCCAGCGGGGCTCCGTGAACAACACCTCCGTGCGCAGGATGTCCTGTCCGGGGAAGGGCAGTCGCAGCAGAGCGACATCGCTGTCGCCGCTCACCAGCCCGGCGGTGGGGTCGGTCCAGGGGGCGGCCCGCATCTCCACCCGCCAGCCCGGGCGGCGGCTAACGAAGGCGGCGATGATCTGCTGCGTGGCCTCATTGGCGGCGCCGGCCAGGTATCCAACCCGCAGCATTCGGGCGGCGCGGCTAGCGGCGCTCTTGACCGCCTGCAACGCCTCGTCGAACCCGGCCAGCACGGAGGGCACCCGGTCCGCGAGTGATTGACCTGCCGCGGTCAGCGTCATCCCCGCCCGTGAGCGTGTGAACAGCCGCACTCCCAGCTGGCTCTCCAGTTGCCTGATCTGCTTGGTCAGCGCCGGCTGGGACACGAACAGCCGTTCCGCCGCGCGGGTGAGATTCCCTTCTTCGGCGACGGCGGTGAAGGAGCGCAGCAGCCGGGTGTCGACGTCCATGCCATCAGGTTATGGATGCGTGTATTGGACGAAGGTCTGACCCCCGGCGAGGCTTGATTCCGTCAGCGGTCCGGGCCGGACAGAGGAGCAGGGAAACAAGAGAGGACTGAGAAAATGTTCGCCGCTTACGTGATCATCACCGTCGTCACGATCGTGGCCAATGCGTGGGCAGCGTTCGCCGATTTCGCACGCGCCAGATTCGTCCTCGCCACCATGGAGGAGGTAGGCGTGCCACCGTCCTGGCTGGCGCCGCTCGGGGTCTTCAAAGGCGCCGGAGCGGCCGGGCTTCTGCTCGGGCTGCTGGGCCTGCGACCCCTCGGGATCGCAGCCGCGATCGGACTCGTCTTGTTCTTCACCGGAGCCCTCGCTACCCACGTCCGTGCCCGCGTCTTCCACAACATCGCGTTCCCCGGAGCCTACTTCGCACTGGCCATCGCATCCGCGGCCCTCGCAGTCGCCGCCCATTGACGCCCGACCCCCTCCGAGGAAGAAGCCACAAGGCGATGGCGGCTACGAGGACCGCCACCGGCGAGCAATCGCAGCACACCGACCATGCGCAGGTTGTCGGGGCTCTCGGGGGCACAGCGCGGAGGAGGTCCGCCCCGAACTGCCCGCCCTGTGCCCGCGGAGCGGGCACCGGCCTTCAGTGCGGACGGACAGCAACCTCGTCGTCGCTTGTGACAACCCGCGCTGCGGCTGTGGTGTCGCCTGAGGATTCTCAAGGACAGCGCTGGGCGTAGGGTGGCGGGCTGCCAGGGTGCTTCAGAGCGTGGCCGGAGATCGCTTATGAGTCGCGGTAAGGGTGGGTGGCTGCCGTCCGCCGTAACGGGTGTCCTTGTGGCGGCCGCCGTCGGCCTGGTCGGCAACCTTGCCACCAACACTGTGGAGCTGTCGTGGCGGTGGTGGCCGGCTGTGGCGTGGACTGCAACCGGGGTGCTTCTGGCGGCCTCGGCAATCT
>JBARAE010001032.1:0-4073 GCA_049791715.1 Micromonospora sp. | reverse complement strand
GCGGAGCTGCGGGGCGGCGGCGGCCCCGAGCGGCCCGGTCACCCCCCGGCCGGTGCGGACGGCGACACCACCGTGGCCGGCGGCGCCCTCGGCGTGCTCGCCCTCTACGACCGGCTCGGTGGCGACGAGTTCGACGACGACGACCTGGTCACCCTGCGGACCTTCGCGGGCCACGCGGCGGTGGCGGTGGACAACGTCCGGGTGCACGAGGAGGCGCAGCGGTTGTCGCTGACCGACCCGCTCACCGGCCTGTGGAACTACCGCTACCTGCGCGAGTCGATCCGGCGGGAGGTGGAGCGGGCCAACCGGTTCGGCCGGATGCTCAGCGTCCTGGCGCTGGACCTGGACCGGTTCAAGGACGTCAACGACACCTGGGGGCACGCCGCCGGGGACGGGGTCCTGGTCGAGTTCGCCCGCCGGGTACGCGGCGAGATCCGCGAGGTGGACCTGGCGTTCCGGCAGGGCGGCGAGGAGTTCGTCGTGCTGCTGCCGGAGACCGACGCCCGCGGCGCGGCCATCGTCGCCGAGCGGCTCGGCGCGGTGGTCCGGGACAGCCCCGTTGTCGTGGACGGACACTCGGGCCAGCCGGTGCGGGTGGCGGTGACCGTCTCCATCGGCATCGCCGTCTATCCCGACCACGCGGCCACCGGCCAGCAGGTGCTGGACGCGGCGGACGAGGCCCTCTACGCGGCGAAGGCCGCCGGCCGGGACGGCTACCGGGTGGCGCAGCCGGCCAGACCGTCCGCCGAGGAGGTTCCGGTGCCGGCCGGCGCCGTCGGCCCATCCGAAGGACCGGCTCGGGGCGGCGCCCCGGACGCCGCGGGCGCGGTTCCGGGCGGCGCGTCTTCCGGTCCTCACCCGCCGCGGCAGAGCCGTGGCCGATAGTCTCGCGACATGTCGGAGCACTCAGCGAATCCCTCAGCGACCGCCGCGACCGGTCGTCCGCGTGCGGTCAAGGCCGTCATCCCGGCCGCGGGCCTGGCCACCCGGTTCCTGCCCGCCACCAAGGCGGTGCCGAAGGAGCTGCTGCCGGTCGTCGACCGGCCGGTGCTGCAGTACATCGTCGAGGAGGCCACCCAGGCCGGCATCAACGACGTGCTGCTGATCACCGGGCGCGGCAAGACGTCGATGGTGGACCACTTCGACCGCCGGCCGGACCTGGAAGCCAAGCTGGAGGAGAAGGGCGACACGGAACGGCTGGCCGCCGTGCAGCGCCCCAGCGAGCTGGCCGAGATCTACACCTGCCGCCAGCCCGAGCAGCTGGGCCTCGGCCACGCCGTCGGGTACGCCGAGTCGCACGTCGGCGACCAGGCCTTCGCGGTGCTGCTCGGCGACGAGTTCGTCAAGCCGTCCGAGCCGCTGCTGCCGGCGATGCTGGAGCTGCAGGCCCGCACCGGGGGCGTCGTGCTGGCCTTCTTCGAGGTGGACCCGGCCGATACCAAGCGGTACGGCATCGCCTCGGTGGAGCCGGCCGAGCCGGAGTTCAGCGACATCGCCGAGGTCGTGAAGGTGACCGGCATGGTGGAGAAGCCCAAGCCGGAGGACGCCCCGAGCAACCTGGCGGTCCTCGGCCGGTACGTGCTGCCGGGGAAGATCTTCGACGCGATCCGGCGTACCGAGCCGGGCAGCGGCGGCGAGATCCAGCTGACCGACGCGATGGAGCTGCTCCGCACCGAGGGCACCCCGGTGCACGCCATCGTCTACCGGGGCACCCGCTACGACACCGGCATGCCGCTGGGCTACCTCCAGACGGTCGTGCAGATCGCCGCCGAGCGGGACGACCTCGGCACGGAGTTCCGCAAGTGGCTGGTCGAGTTCGTCAACTCGGACGCGTCGGGCGGTTCCAATACATGACCGCGACGGCCGACGCCGAGGCGGCCGCGAACGAGTTGACGCCGCTCGCCGACTACCTGGGCAGCGTGCTGCGCAGGTTACGCGCGCTGCCGCCACTCGACCTCGACCTCACCCAGGCGTACGGCAACGTCCTCGCCGAGGACGTCGTCGCGCCGCACTCGTTCCCCGCCTTCGACCAGGCGGCGGTCGACGGGTACGCCGCGCGCTGGGAGGACATCTCCGGAGGGAGCCGGGGCCCGGGTTACGTCCCGGCACCCTCCGGCGCGCCGGGCGGGCGCAGCATCCGGCTGAACGTCGTCGGCGACCTCGGCGCGGCGAGCTGGCGGCCGGTTCGGCTCACGCCGGGCTCCTGCTTCTCGATCGCCGCCGGGGCGCCGCTGCCCGTCGCGGCGGACGTGGTGGTCCCGGTGGAGTGGACCGACCAGGGCATGGCCGCGGTGGAGATCTTCCGCGCCCCCAAGCGCGGCTACGGTGTCCGCCGCGCCGGTGAGGAACTGCCCGCCGGCACCCTGCTCGCCCGCGCCGGCACGTACGTCTCCCCGGCGTTGGTGGCCGTCTTCGCCGCCACGGGGATCGGGCACGTGGTGGTGCGGCCCAGCCCCCGGGTCGTGATCGTGGCGACCGGCGACGAACTGGTCGACGTGGGCCGGGGCAGCCAGCCCGGCCAGGTGGTGGACGTGAACTCGCACGCGCTGACCGCCGCCGCGGCGGAGGCGGGCGCCCTGGCGTACCGGGTGGGGATCTGCGACGACGACCCGGAGGCCCTGCGCGGCCTGTTGGAGGACCAGACCCTGCGGGCCGACCTCATCATCACCACGGGCGGCACCGGGACCGGGCCGGGCGACATGGTGCGCCGGATCCTCTCCCGTCGCGACGGGGGCCGGGCGGGGCCGGTGAGCTTCACCGACGTTGCCCTCTATCCCGGCACGGCGCTCGGGTTCGGTACGGTCGGCGCCGAGGAGGTGCCGGTGGTCTGTCTTCCCGGTGAGCCCGGCGCGTCGCTGATCGGCTTCGAGGTGCTGGCCCGTCCGGCCATCCAGCTCCTCGCCGGCGCCGAGCCGGTGTTCCGGCCGAGCGTCCGGGCGCACCTGCTGGAGACCCTCTCGTCCCCGGTGGGGCTGCGCGAGTTCCGTCCGGCGCATGTGGCCGAGCGACGCGGCGGCGGCTACACCGTCCAGCCGCTGAGCGGCGGGCCGTTCACCCTCTCGGGGCTCGCCGAGGCGAACGGGTTGCTGGTGCTGGGCGAGCGGGTCACCACGGCGGCGGCCGGTTCCACGGTGGACGTTCTGCTGCTGGACCGACGCCGGTGAGCCTTTTCGGGTTCGGACAGTCGCCGGGCTGGCCGGCGGTGCTGGTGGACGGCCCGGTGGTGCTGCGGCCCTACCGCCGGTCGGACGCCGCCGTCTGGTCGGAGGTGCGGCGCGCCAACCGGGACTGGCTCGCCCCCTGGGAGTCCCACCTGCCCGGGAGCTGGGAGGAGCTCAACTCACCGGCGGCGTTCCGCTTCGTCCACAAGGACCAGCGGCGCTCCGCGCGGATCGGCGAGGGGATGCCGTTCGCGGTCTGCCTGCGCGAGGACGGCCGGGACCGCCTGGTCGGGCACCTCAACATCGGCAGCATCGTCCGGCGGGCGTTCTGCTCGGGGTACGTGGGCTACTGGGTGGACTCCCGGGTGGCCGGTCGCGGGGTGATCCCCACCGCGGTGGCGCTCGCCGTGGACCACGCCTTCGGCCCGGGCGGGCTGCACCGGGTCGAGGTGAACATCCGGCCGGAGAACCGGCCGTCCCGGCGGGTGGTCGAGAAACTCGGCTTCCGCGAAGAGGCGTACCACGTCCGGTACATGCACATCGACGGCGCCTGGCGGGACCACATCGGATACGCGATGACCAGCGAGGAAGTGGCCGCCGAGGGCGGACTGCTGGCCCGCTGGCACCGCGTACGTGACAACGCCCGGTGAAGCGTCCCACCCTCGGCGCCCGGCGCGGCGTACGGTCAACGCGGTCGGCGGCCCGTAACCTCAAGTAACTGCAAGCTCTGGCAAGCGCTGCCCGACAGCAGGATCTGCGCCGTGGGTGATGATGCGCGGAAGATCCTGCGGCGGGTCGACGGTTGCCCCGAATTCGGTGACGGGAGGGGTGAGGGTGCCGACCTCGGTGCTCCTCGCCGTCCTCGCCGCCGCCGGCCTGCTCGCCCTCGCGCCGGCGCTGGTCCGCCGGTAC
>JBARAE010001031.1:0-4626 GCA_049791715.1 Micromonospora sp. | reverse complement strand
TGCCGCGATCAGCGCGCTGAGGGTGTCGCATATCAGTTGCCGGACGACTGTCGCGTATCAGTCGACGGAGGGCACTGCCGAGGGGACACGCTCCCGAGGCCCGCTGTCTAGTCACACCACATGCTTGACGAATCCGTCCCAGCACATGCACGACAGCCGGCCTTGGTTGCTAAGCCGTCCTGGTTACAGTCGGTGGCGCCTGAGGGGAGGTGGGTGCACTCACATAGCCGAGATGAGTGCGAACTCAATCCGGCATGTCCTGCGCGATTGCTGCGTGACTCTGCGCACTCGTGTGCCAGGCGACCGCACGAGTCGGCGACGATGCGCCGTGGCGGGCTTCGACCAGGAAATGATCCGTCGAGCTCTTGTTACGAGCTCCCATCAGGCCCGAACGTCTCGGTGACCAACTGGGTGTCCATGTACTCACGGACCTCGTGGATGAGTCCGTCCTGGAATCGAAAGACCCAGCAGTAATTGTTGTCGTACCTGCGACCGTCAGCCAACTCGTTACGTCCCGAGTGTTCCACCACCACGAAGTCGCCGTCGCCATGGATGCAGTGCACCTCAACGCTCGACGACGGGCTGAGCGTTTCCCGTGCTCCTCCGAACAGTGTGTCCACCACCAGCTGCTTGCCCTCAAACGTTCGGGACCACTGACGGACCCCCATCCAGCGCCACGTGACGTCCTCAGCCATCGCGTCGAAGAGCGGCCCGACGCGGCCTTGCGACATCGAGCTCATGATGTCGCGCACGCGTTTCTTGGGATCCATGAGCGATACGGTATCGGCGGCACGGACATGCCGCAGAGCGCGCCTGCCGGCCAAGGCGCAGCGGTCACGGAGTGCGACCGGCGGCCTCGCCCGTCGGCGCTCGCTCGTGCCGATGAGCGTGCACGTGGCGTCGTTGATCAGCGAGGGCTGTGATCCTTGCCGCCTCTGGCGCATCCGCGCAGAACACCATCGAGGATCGAGGTAGGTGGCCGGCTCTGTCTGGCTGCGCCCCGCCCCTTCTGATTTGACAGCGCTATGGCTAGCGGTTATCTATTGGCGGTCGACGGAGGTGTGCCCGGGTGCAGGATGTGGTGCTGGCCATGCTGGCGAAGGAGCCGGCGCACGGCTACGAGCTGCGTAGCCGGATGCGCGGCGCGCTGGGCCCGTTGGGCGAGGCGATGAACGCCGGGCAGATCTACGTGACGCTGGCTCGGCTGGCCAAGGCGGGGCTGGTGACGTCGCAGCGGGCGGAGGGACTGCCGGACCGGCCCGACCGCCGGGTCTACGCGCTGACCCCGGCGGGGCAACAGCGGGTCGCCGCATGGCTGACCGAGGTGAGCTGGCCGAAGCCGGACCTCAGCGAGTTCCATCTCAAGCTGGTGGCCGCTGCTGCTGCCCGGCTGGCCGATCCGGTGGCGCTGGTCGATGCGCAGCGGCGCGAGGTGCTGCGCCGACTGCGGGACACCCAGCGGGCCGCGTTGGAGCGGTCGGTGGATCCGGTCGTCGGGTTGTTGTTGGAAGGGGTCGTGCTGCGGCTGCGGGCCGACCTGGACTGGTTGGAGGCGTGCGAGCGCATGTGGACCGAGCGTGATCGGACCGGACGGAAGGCGGAGGCGTGACCGGATCGACGGTGCTGCGGGCGCGCGGGCTGACCAAACAGTACGGCTGGAGCAACTCGTTGGTGCGCGCGGTCGACGAGGTTGACCTGGACGTGCCCGCCGGGCAGGTGCTGGCGGTGATGGGGCCCAGCGGCTGCGGCAAGTCCACCTTGCTGCACCTGCTCGGCGGGCTGCAACGCCCGACCGACGGGCAGGTGTGGCTGGCCGACCGCCGGATCGACACGATGAGCGAACGGGCCCTGGCCCGGCTGCGACGCGACAGCGTCGGGTTCGTCTTCCAGTCCTTCCACCTCATGGAGGAACTCACCGCCGTGGAGAATGTCGAACTGGCCGCGCTGATGGCCGGACAGTCACCCCGCAGGGCCCGACAACGCGCCATGCACCTGCTGGACCGGGTCGGACTCGCCGACCGCGCCAAGCACCTGCCCTCGGCGCTGTCCGGCGGCCAGCGCCAGCGGGTCGCCATCGCCCGCGCGCTGAGCAACGAGCCGCTGGTGGTGCTGGCCGACGAGCCCACCGGGAACCTGGACAGCGCTGCCACCCTGGAGGTGCTGCGGCTGTTTGAGGAGTTGCGCACCGCTGGGCAGACCCTGGTGGTGGTCACCCACGACGCCCGTATCGCGGCGGTCGCCGACCGGGTGATCGACATGCGTGACGGGGCGTTCGCCGACGACACTCAGCTCGCCAGCGCCGCCACCGGTACCGTCTACGGCGGGTGGCGCTGACATGGCCGGCCGTCTGTTGCTCGTGTGCCGGCTGCTGGTGCGGGACCTGCGCCGGCGTCGAACGGAGACGGTGCTGCTGCTGGTCGCCATCACCGCCGCCACCGCGACGCTGACCCTCGGCCTCACCCTCAACGAAATCGCCGATCGGCCGTACCAGCAGACCCGGACCGCCACCGCCGGCCCGGACGTGATCGTGACACCCCGGGCCACCGGCCAGGCCGCGTTGGACGAGCTCGCATCGCTGACCACCGCGGCCGGCGTCACCGATCACAGCGGCCCCTTCCCGATCGCCTACCTGACGATGACGGCCCGCGGCAAGTCCGCGCACGCCGTCGTCGAGGGCCGGGACGCCATACCCGTATCGACCGACCGGCCCGCCGTGACCGACGGCACCTGGGTACGCCCCGGCGGCGTGGTCGTCGAGCGCTTCTTCGCCGACGCCCTCGGCATCCGCACCGGCGACACGGTCAACATCGACGGCCATCCGCTGCGCGTGATCGGGACCGCGGTCACCGCCGCGAGAGCGACGTATCCGTACGCCGGGTGGCACTACTCCGGCAGCATCTTGGTCGAGCGCGGCGGCCTGGTCTGGGTCGACCACAGCGACATCGCCACGCTCGCGGGCAGCCAGCCGCTGTCCTACACCCTGAACCTCAAACTCGCCGACCCGGCGGCCAGCACCACGTACACCGTCAGCGAACAACTCACCACCTGGCAGGAGATCAGCTACCTCAACGGTCTGCTGTACAGCGACGCGCGAACGGTGCTGCTCGTCGGCAGCTGGCTGCTCACCGGCCTTGCTCTGGCCGGCGTCGCCGGCATCGTGGCGGGCCGGATCATCGGCCAGCGCCGCCGGGTGGGGCTGCTCAAGGCCGTCGGCGCCGGACCCGCCATGATCGCCGCCGTCCACCTCGCCGAATACCTCGTCATCGGGCTCGCCGCCGCCGCCACGGGCCTGGCCGCCGGCTGGTTCGCCGCACCCGTGCTGATCCGCCCCAGCGCCGGACTCATCGGCTCCGTCAACGCCCAGCCCCCCGCGCTGCGCATAGTGATCGCCGTTACGGCCGTCGCCCTCACGATCGCTGTGGCGGCGACTCTGATACCGGTGGTGCGCGCCGCCGCCACCAGCACCGTTCACGCACTGGCCGACGCCGCAACGCCGCCGCGGCGCCGGCGGTGGCGCATCTGGCTGTCGCGCCGGCTGCCCACCGCCCTGCTGATCGGAGTGCGCATCAACGCGCGCCGGCCGCGCCGCGCCCGACTCGTCATGGTGAACACCCTGATCACCACGACCACGCTCGTCGCCATACTCATGGAAAACACCCGTGTAGTGCGCTTCGACCTCGGCTACACGCAACTCGCCAATCCCCGGTGGGAACGGGGCGAGCAGGCCATGCTCCTGCTCACCGTCGTGCTGTGCATCCTTGCGCTCATCAACGCCGTCGTGAGCACCTGGACCGCGGTACTCGACGCCCGGCAGCCGCTGGCCGTCGCGCGGACGCTCGGTGCCACGCCCGCGCAGGCCGGCGTGGGCCTGGCGGCAGCGCAACTGCTTCCCGCCATACCCGGCGTCGCCGTGGGGATCCCGACCGGCATCGGGCTTGTTGCGTCCCTCAGCACCGACGAGGTTCAGTACCCACCCGGTTCCTGGCTGCTCGCCACCGCACTCGGAGTCCTGCTCGCCGTCGCCGCGCTCACCGCCATCCCCGCGCTGACCGCCGCACGCCACCCGGTCGCGGACACCCTCCAGTCCGCACCGACCTGACGGCCGCCAACGGCATGCAGCCGCTCACGGCGAACCGAGCGGAAGCACCGAAGATCACGCACGGATAAGTAGCCGCTGACCGCGCGTCACGCATCGGCACAGTACGTCGATTTCAAGACAGGGCTCGGGTCTTGCCGATATTGGTGAATGTCTACCAATACGTGCATTCTGTGTGGGTCGCGGTACCTGTCCCTGCAAGTGCAACTGGCCGGTGCGGCCTTAGGTTCAGCAACCTCGTCGTCGCTTGTGACAACCCGCGCTGCCGCTGTGGTGTCGCCTGAGGATCCTCAACGACAGCGCTGGGCGTAGGGTGGCGGGCTGCCAGGGTGCTTCACAGCGTGGCCGGAGATCGCTTATGAGTCGCGGTAAGGGTGGGTGGCTGCCGTCCGCCGTAACGGGAGTCCTTGTGGCGGCCGCCGTCGGCCTGGTCGGCAACCTTGCCACCAACACTGTGGAGCTGTCGTGGCGGTGGTGGCCGGCTGTGGCGTGGACTGCAACCGGGGTGCTTCTGGCGGCCTCGGCAATCT
>JBARAE010001030.1:0-3002 GCA_049791715.1 Micromonospora sp. | reverse complement strand
GGCGGTGGCCCGGGACCTGTCCCGGATCACCGGCCGGCCGGTGACCGCCGGCGCGAGCGGCCCGTCCACCGGGCCGGCGTCGCTGGCCACCATCTTCGCCGAGGCGGAGCGGTGCCTGACCGCGCTGGGCGCGCTGGGCCGGTCCGGACAGGGCGCGAGCACGGAGGAGCTGGGGTTCGTCGGGCTGCTGCTGGGCGCGGTGGGCGACTCGGGCGACCGGGACGTGGCGCGCTTCCTCCAGGGGACGGTGGGCCCCGTGGTCGACTACGACGCCCGGCGGGGCACCGCGCTGGTGAAGACGCTGGAGGCGTACTTCGGGGTGGGCGGGAGCCTGGCCCGGGCGGCCGAGCTGCTGCACGTGCACGTCAACACGGTGACGCAGCGGCTGGAGCGGGTCGGGCAGCTGCTCGGCCCGGACTGGCAGAAGCCGGAGCGGGCGCTGGAGGTGCAGCTCGCGCTGCGCCTGCACCGCCTCCGTACGCCCGCCGGCTGAGCGTCGGACGCGCACGTCGGGCCCCGGACGGTTCAGCGGGCGCGGATGCCCTCCAGCACGCCGTCGACGATCCGTTCGGGGAGGATCTGCTCGTCGAGCTCGGGGTGCCACCGCAGCACCCGCTGGATCAGCATCGGGCCGCTGAGCATCGCCATCGCCAGCTCGATGTCGAGGTCCGCGCGGAGTTCCCCGGAGGCGACCCCGCGCCGCAGCACCTCGCGCATCAGCCGCCTGCGCGGCTCGATGATGGTCTGGTAGAGCTGGTAGTGATCCGGGCTGCGGTTCACCTCGGGCACCAGGCACGGCATGATCTTCGTGGCGCGCGGGTCGACGTTGTGCCCGATCGCGCCGACCAGCAGCACCAGGTCGTCACGGACGGAGTGGCCGGCCGGCTCGGGCGGGGTGCCCTTGAGGGTGCGCAGCGCGTCGAGCAGGAGCGCGTCCTTGCCGGACCAGCGCCGGTAGATGGTGGCCTTGCCGACGCCGGCTCGGGCGGCGATCGCCTCGATCGAGAGCGCCTCGATGCTGTTGCCCTCGGCGAGCAGGTCCAGGGTGGCCTGGACGATCGCCTCGTCCGCGCGGATGCTCCGCGGTCGCCCGGGCGGCCGCGGAGCCTCGGCGGTGGAAGTCATGTCATGCATTGTCGCCGAACCTATGCCGTTCCGGCCAACTCCCGCTCTGCGGTCTGTCGACCCGGGTTCGGGCCGGCGACCGGGCGGCCGGGCATCCAGCGCAGGGCGACCAGGATGCCGAGCGCGGCCACCACCGCGGAGAGCCCGGCGGCCCAGTGCATCGCCGCGACGAAGGAGTCGTTGGCCGCCGCGATCAGCTTCGGTGCCATCGGCCCGAGGTGGGCCGCCGCAGCGTACGCGCCGGAGATGGACTCGTCGGCGGCCTCGCGGGCCGGGGCGGGCAGCCCGGCGACGGCCGAGGCGATGTCCTCCCGGTAGACCGCGGAGAGCACCGAGCCGAGCACCGCGACGCCCAGCGCGCCGGCGACCTGCCGGACGGTGTTGCTGACCGCCGAGCCGACGCCGGCCTTCTCCCGGGGCAGCGCCGACATGATGGACTCGGTCGCGGGCGGCATGATGTTCGCCATGCCGGTGCCCTGGACGAAGGTGAGGACCAGGACGACCCAGATCGGCGTGACCGCGTCGACGAAGACGAACGCGCCGAGCGCCACCGCGGTCAGCACGAGACCGACCACCGCGACCGCCCGGCCGCCGAAGCGGCGGACCATCGCCGCGCTGCGCGGCGCGAAGACCAGCTGCGCGGCGGCGAAGGGCAGGAAGAGCAGTCCGGTCTCCAGCGGGCTGTAGCCGCGTACCAGCTGGAGGTAGAAGGCGTTGAAGAACATCACGCCCATGGCGGCGAAGAAGACCAGCCCGACCAGCGCCACGGGTGCGGCGAACCGGGGCACCCGGAAGAGCCGGACGTCCAGCGACGGGTGGTCGCTGCGCAGCTCGTGCGCCACGAACCAGGCCAGCACCGCCAGGCCACCGACGATCGCGCCCCAGACGGGCAGCCGGTCGAAGCCGTGCTCGCCGCCGTCGATGATGCCGTAGGTGAGGGCGACCAGGCCGACCACCGAGAGCAGGACGCCGAGCAGGTCGACGCGACCCGGTCGGGGGTCACGCGACTCGGGCACCAGGAGCGCGACCAGCACCACGCCGAGCGCCACCACCGGCACGTTGATCAGGAAGACCGAACCCCACCAGTAGTGCTCCAGCAGGGCGCCGCCGAGGATCGGGCCGATCGCCACGGCGAGGCCGACCGCGCCGGCCCAGATGCCGATCGCCCGGCCACGCTCACGCGGGTCGAAGACGTTGGAGATGATCGAGAGCGTCACCGGCATGATGGCCGCGCCGCCGACCCCCATCAGGGCGCGGGCGCCGATGAGCTGCCCGGGGTTCTGGGCGTACGCCGACAGCAGCGACGCGAGCCCGAAGAGCGCCAGGCCGACCAGCAGGAACCGCTTGCGGCCCAGCCGGTCACCGAGCACGCCGAAGGTGAAGAGCAGGCCGGCGAAGACCAGCGTGTAGGAGTTGATCGACCACTCCAGCTCACCCTGGCTGGCGCCGAGGCCGTGCACCGGGTCGGCGAGGGTGCGGAGTGCGACGTTGAGGATGGTGTTGTCGAGGACGACGACGAGGAGGCTGATCACCAGCACCCCGAGGATCGCCCACCTCCTCGGATGTCCGGTGTTCTCGTGCGGTTCCATGTCCGGTTCTCCCCCCGGCTCACCCGCGTCGAAATACGATACGGGGCAGACTCGTAACGCTGCTGAGCCTAGGGCTCCGAGATTCGATACGGAACCGGTTCGTATCGTTTGTGTTCCAGGTCACGCGGGATACCGGTGCGGACCCGCCCCGTGCCGGGTCCGCACCGGACGCTACGCCGGTGGACCGACAGCAAGGGCCGCCCGCAGCAGCACGTCCCGCGCCGGCAGGAGGTGCCGGGCCTGGGACAGCCGCCCCGCCCGCCGCGCCGTGGCCGCGATCCGCTGGGT
>JBARAE010001029.1:0-1595 GCA_049791715.1 Micromonospora sp. | reverse complement strand
CGGTTCGGTCGGCCCGGCCGGACCGCTCGGCCCGGCCACGCCAGCCGTCCGGCCACCGTCGGCGCCAACGCTCCGCTACCCCCCGCTCACTGCTTGACCGGAACCACGATCAGTCGGGCGACGCCGCCGTCGCCGTCCTTGACCCCGGCCACCCCGACGGTGGTGCCGACGGTGATGTCGCTCGACTGCACCGTGGTGCGCCGCTCGACGACCCGCAGCTTGTCGCCGAAGGTCCACGTCATGGTGAAACCGTCGGTGGACTTCACGGTCATCGAGTCGCCGTCGATCGCGGTCACCTGGCCGCGCTGCACCGCCACGGTCTTCGTACCGCCGTCCCTGGTCTGGACCACGACCTCGCCGTGCAGGATGTTCTTCCGCAGCAGCACGCGGGCCCGGTGCCGGTTGCGCCACTCCTGGCCGCGCTGCTTGCCCGGGCCGGCCTGGTCGCCCGGCGCCCCGGAGGCCGACGGGGTCGGATCCGCGGCCACGTCCAGGTCCGCCGCGTCGAAGCCCATCGCGGCGAGCGCCTGCCCGTCCACCCCTGCGGCGGCCGCCACCTCGACGGCGGTCTCCCTCGCCGCACCCTGTGCCACCTGGGCCGGGCCGCAGCCGGCGACGCCGAGCGCGACCGCCGCGAGCAGCGTCGTGGTGGCGGTGGTGAATCCCCAACGTGCCATGACTCTCCCTCTCGTCCGTGGTGCGACCAGCGTGCCCGGGCCCGATGGGCGCGGCGTCAGGCCGATGTTCGGGTCAGGTAAGGATCCCCCGGCAGCCGGACGGTGAAGGCCGCCCCACCCTCCGGGGCGTGTCCGGCCACGATGTCGCCGCCGAGTCGGCGGACCAGTCCGGCGGCGAGCGCCAGTCCGAGTCCGCTGCCCACCTTCCGCACCCCCCGGTACCGCTGGTGCAGCGCCCCGCGCTCGAAGGCCACCGCGAGGTCGTCGTCGGTGAATCCCGGCCCGCCGTCGCGGACCTCCACGACCCCGCCGGCCGCCCGGGTGGGACCGGCCGCCCGGACCGCGAGCACCACCGGCGCTCCCGGCGGTACGACCCGCAGCGCGTTCTCCAGCAGCCCGTCCACCACCTGCCGGATCCGTCCCGGATCGGTGTACGCGGGCACCGGCGCGTCCGGCACCTCCACCCGGAACGGCACCCCGACCGCCGCGCACCGGTCGGACCAGGTGCGTTCCACCTCGACGGCCAGCCGGCTCAGGTCGACCGGCACCGGTTCCAGCGGGAAGTCGGCGGCCTCCAGCCGGGCCAGCGCCAGCAGATCGCCGACCAGCCGGTCCAGGTGCTCGGCCTCGGCGAGCATGGTGCGACCGGTGTCGGGTGCCTCGTCCGCGCCGATCACCCCGTCGGCGAGCGCCTCCGCGTAGCCGCGGATCGCCGTCAACGGGGTGCGCAGCTCGTGCGAGACCGAGAGCAGGAACTCCCGCTGCCGCCCCTCGCTGGTGGCCAGCGCGGCGGCCAGCCCGTTCAACGCGTACGCCAGGTCCGCCACCTCGTCGGGCGGTTCGACCGGTACCCGGACCGCCCGGTCCCCGGCACGCAGCCGGGCGGCGGCGGTGGCCGCGGTACGGATCGGCCGGGCC
>JBARAE010001028.1:0-3300 GCA_049791715.1 Micromonospora sp. | reverse complement strand
GCGGCGGGCGCCGCACCGACCCTCAGGCCGTGGGCCGTTCCCGCTTCGGCAGCTTGGCCACCACCGCGTCGTACGACCCGTCCAGGGCGTCGACCAGCTCGTCGTCGGGGATGCCGCCGTCGAGCCGCAGCGTGTTCCAGCCGGACCGGCCGATGTAGGGCGACGGCCGCGCGTCCTCGGGGAACCGGTGCAGCCATTCGTCGGCCAGCTCCCGGGACGGGCCGCACTTCACGCCCAGCCGCGCGCCGCCCTCCGGCGAACCGAGAAAGGCGAAGATGCGGCTGCCCACCTTCACCACCTCGTCGCCCTCCCACGGCTGGTCCAGCCAGGCGCCCGGCTTCCCCAGGCAGTACGCCAGCATCTCGTCGCGCGTCATCGTGTCCTCCCGTGACGGTTGCCCGCCCAGTCTCGTGCACGTGTGCGACAGGGCGGTGCGGCCGGCAGCGTGACGTGGCCGTACCTGGCCGAGGTGCTCTGCCACGTGCTGCTGCCGGTTCGCCGGCACGCCGTCGACCTGGCGGCGGGGGTCGAGGGGACGTGGCTGTCCCGGCTTCCCGACCCGGGCCGGTTGAGCAGGATTCAGTTGGCGGTGGCGGTCCGCACGGCGAGCCGGTCGTAGCGCTGCCGGGCGGCCTGGGCGCTGCCGAGCCCGAGCCCGAACGCGATCGCCTGCCAGGTCAGCCCCCGACCGCGGGCCACCTGCAACAGCCCCGCCTCCAGCGCGTCCACCTCGGCCCGGACGTGCGGGATCAGGGTGAGCGCCGCCATCAGGTCCGCCTGGTCGACCGGCTCCTCGCCGGGTTTCAGCTCCGCCCCGCCGGCGAGGGCCATCACCAGCGTGGCCGCCTCGTACGCGTCCGGGACGTCGGGGTGCGCGTACCGCCGGCGGCGGGCGTCCGTGCCCGCGTGGCGTTCCGCGATCCGCACCAGCGCGGCGTAGTTGCGGTGCGCCCGGGCCTGGGCCGCGTCCGGCGCGGTGAACGGATCGTTGTCCAGCGTGACCATGTGTTCCATCAGAACCCTTTGAACGTTGTTTTGTCAACAAACCGTTGAAAGCGATTTGTGCTCGTCTTCCGGGACCCGGATAGGGTCGGGAGCCATGGCCCATCCCGTGACCGGCAGCGACCTGGCCGGCCTCGCCGAACTGCTCGCCGGCCCCGTCGTACCGGCCGCGCGCGGCCTGCTCGGCTGTCTGCTCTCCGGCAACGGGGTCACCGTGCGGATCACCGAGGTCGAGGCGTACGCCGGCACCGCCGGGGACCCGGCCTCGCACGCCCACCGCGGTCGTACCCCGCGCAACGCGGTGATGTTCGGGCCGTCCGGATACGCGTACGTCTACTTCACCTACGGCATGCACTGGTGCATGAACGTGGTCACCGGGCCGGACGGGGAGGCCTCGGCGGTGCTGCTACGGGCCGGCCAGGTGGTCGACGGCCTCGACGTGGCCCGGGCTCGCCGCCCCGCCGTACGCCGGGACGTAGACCTGGCCCGCGGACCGGCGCGGCTCTGCGCGACGCTCGGCATCGACCGCTCGGTCTACGGGGCGGACCTGCTCGCCGATGGTCCGGTCCAGCTGCGACCGGCCGACGTACCGGTGCCCGCAGCGGCGGTCGAGGCCGGCCCGCGGGTGGGGGTGACCGGGGCGCACGACGTGCCGTGGCGGTTCTGGATCGCCGGCGACCGGACGGTCAGCGCCTACCGTCGGCACGTGCCCCGCACCCGCCGCTGACCGCTCTCCGGGCCGTCGCCGCGGCTGGCGGGGCGGAAATCTGTCGGAGGCTCTGGCCATAATCACTGCGCCAGGTCCGGCCGGCGCGACGCGGTCCGCCTGTCCCAGTCGGCCGGAGGGCCGATCGGACCCGGCGGCCACATGCCCGACGGCGGAATCGGAGGACGGTCATGGCAACGCTGCTCGCGATCGGCACCGGCAAGGGGCTCTTCCTCGCCACCAGCACCGACGGCCGACGCACCTGGACGGTGAGCGGCCCGCACTTCCCGATGACCGGGGTCTACGCGGTGGCGATCGACAAGCGGCCCGACACCCCCCGGCTGATCGCCGGCATGACCAGCTCACACTTCGGCCCGAGCGTGGCCACCAGCGACGACCTCGGTGCCTCCTGGCATGACCCGGACCAGGCGCCGGTGGCCTTCCCGGCGGACACCGGCGCCAGCCTCGGCCGGGTCTGGCAGCTCACCCCGGCCGGCGCCGACCAGCCGGACGTGGTCTGGGCGGGCACGGAGCCCTCCGCGCTGTTCCGTTCCGACGACGGTGGTCGCCACTTCACGCTCGTCCGGGCGCTCTGGGACCACCCCCACCGCGAGCAGTGGGGCGCCGGCTTCGGCGGTCAGGCGGTGCACAGCGTGCTGCTGCGCCCCGACGATCCGGCCCGGATGGCGGTGGCCATGTCCACCGGCGGGGTCTACCGCACCGAGGACGCCGGGGCGAACTGGGCGCCGGGGAACACGGGCATCCGGGCGTACTTCCTGCCTGACGAGTGGCCCGAGTTCGGGCAGTGCGTCCACAAGATCGCCCGGGACGCCGGCAACCCCGACCGGCTGTACGCGCAGAACCACCACGGCGTCTACCGCTCGGACGACGACGGTCGCACCTGGACGTCCATCGCCGCCGGGCTGCCCAGCGACTTCGGCTTCCCGATCGTCGCCCACCCGTCGCGCCCCGGCACCGTCTACGTCTTCCCGCTGACCGCCGACGCGCAGCGCTACCCGGTCGACCATCGCTGCCGGGTCTACCGCTCGGGGGATGCCGGCGAGACGTGGGCGCCGCTCACCGCCGGCCTGCCCGAGGGGCCGTTCCACCCGTCCGTGCTCCGGGACGCGATGTGCGCCGACGACGCCGACCCGGCCGGAGTCTATTTCGGCACCCGGTCCGGCGAGGTCTACGCCAGCCGCGACGAGGGCGACTCCTGGGCGCTGGTCGCCGGCCATCTGCCCGACGTGCTCTGCGTCCGCGCCGCGGAGATCTGAGATGGTCACCGTGCTGCTGCCCGGGCCGCTGCGGGCCGAGGCGGACGGCGCCAGCCGGTTGACCGTCGCCGCCACCGGCACGCTGCGGGCAGTCCTCGACGAACTGGCCGGGTTGTGGCCCCGGCTGGCCCGCCGGATCCGCGACGAGCGGGGCGAGCTGCGCCGGTATGTCAACGTCTACGTCGACGGGGAGGACTGCCGGCACGTCGGCGGATTGGACACGCCGGTCGCGGACGGCGCCGAGGTGCAGGTGCTCCCGTCGGTGGCGGGCGGCTGAGGGGTCCGCTTATCGGCCCGCGGCCCGCGGCCCGGGGC
>JBARAE010001027.1:0-2597 GCA_049791715.1 Micromonospora sp. | reverse complement strand
GCCCCGGGCCGGCCGCAGAGCTCGGTGTCCAGGTCGATGAAGACCGCCCCGGGCAGGTGTCCGGCGGCGTAGTCGTCGCGGCCGGGCGGGCCGACGAGCCGCCAGCGGACGTCGAGCAGGGCGGGCGGATCGGCGCGGTCGAGCTCGGCGGCGAGCTGGTCGGCCTCGACCAGCAGCTCCTCGGTTCCGGACATGCGGTCCAGTCAACACCATCCGGGCAGCCGGCCCACGCTTCGCCGGCCGTCGATGGTCGCACCCGCGCGGTAGCATCGACCACCGGGAGGCCGCTGACGTGAAGCATGACCTGGTCGATACGACCGAGATGTACCTGCGCACCATCCTCGAGTTGGAGGAGGAGGGGGTGCCGCCGCTGCGTGCCCGGATCGCCGAGCGGCTGCGCCAGAGCGGTCCCACCGTCAGCCAGACCGTGGCCCGGATGGAACGGGACGGCCTGCTCACCGTCGAGGGCGACCGGCACCTGTCGCTCACCCCGCTGGGCCGCGGCACCGCCGTGTCGGTGATGCGCAAGCACCGCCTGGCCGAGCTGCTGCTGGTCAACGTGATCGGGATGCCGTACGAGGAGGCCCACGAGGAGGCCTGCCGCTGGGAGCACGTGATGAGCGACGCGGTGGAGAAGAGGGTCTACGACCTGCTCAACCGCCCGACCCGCTCGCCGTACGGGAACCCCATCCCGGGCCTGGAGGAGCTGGGCAGCCCGGAGCAGCCGGACACCGAAGGGGCCGAGGCCGAGCGCAACCTGGCCTTCCCCGGCCTCTCCGGCGAAGTCGTCGTCCGGCGGATCTGCGAGAGCGTGCAGACCGACGCGGACGTGCTGCGCCAGCTGCACGCCGCGGGCGTCGACCCGGGCGCAACGGTGACCGTGGCCCAGGAGCGCGACGGCGTCTCGATCGACCGGTCCGGCGACAAGATCCGGCTGCCCCGCGAGGTCGCCTCCCGGGTGTTCGTCGCCGCCCACTGACCCCGGGGGCGGCTCACATCCGCCGGGTGTCGATCGCCTTCGCCAGGGTGACCAGTTTTCCGGCGACCGCCTCGACGGTCGGCTTGTCGGTGCCCCGTGGGCAGGTCCAGCGCAGGGTGGCCAGCCGGCCCTCGGTGGCGAGCCAGCCCACCTCGGCCGCCGGCCCCACCTTGGCGGTCTTCGGCACCGTCCGCAGGTAGGCGATCCGGCCCAGCCCGGTGACCTTCTTCGCCCCGTCGGGCAGCACGTCCATGGTGAAGGTGGACTTGTCGATCGAGGTCTCGGTGACCGTGAGGGTCAGCTCCGGCAGGATCTCCCGCTCGGCCCGGACCACGCAGGTGTGGGTATCGCCGCGCTCGCTGGCCGCCGCCACGTCGAACCGGGCACCGGTGTGTTTGGCGATCACGGCGAAGTCGAGCAGTCGGCACGCGCCGCCGGAGGACGCCGCCGCCACCTCGACCGTCACCGGCTCCGCCGCGGGAACCGCCACCGGTCCGGCCTCCGTGGCGCAGCCGGCGGTCAGCACCACGGCAACCCCGGCGAGCCAGATCCGCCCGTGCACGCGTGAACCTCCGCCCTCGTCGGCGGATCGCCCGCCGGATGTCCGTCGGACACCGTACGGGCTGCCCCGGTCAGGCGGAAGCCCTCAATCGTTCACATACGGACAGTGCCGGCACCCTCGCCCACAGCACGTGCCCCGCCGCGCGAGGAAGCCGGCGCTGAGCACGAAGAGCCCGGTGGCCGGATCGAGGTAACCGGCCTCGTCGGCGGCCAGGGCGGCGGCGTGCGCGGCGAGGATCCGCGCCCGGTCGGGATGGTCCGGTGACAGCCGGGACGGGTGCGGGTCGGTCAACGGCCGGTCCGCCAGGGGACGTCGCTCTCCGGTCACCGGGCGAGTGTAAGGAAGGGCCCCTTGTTCCCGCCCGCGGTAGAGCAGGGGCCCCCTGCTAACACGGCGGGGAACGAGGGGTCAGCCGTGCCGGGCGAACGCGGCGGCGATCTCCGCCCGCCCCGCGCCGGCCACCAGCAGCAGCCGGAGCAGCACCCGCGCCTTGTACGGGTCGAGCAGCCCGCCGTTGATCAGCCCGCGCCGCTGCAGGTCGGTCTCCGAGCCGACCGCGCCGTACGTGTGCCGCAGCACCGCTCCCGCGCCGGTCCGCGAGGTGAGCACCACCGGGATCCGTTCGGCCAGCGCGCCGAGCACCGGGGCGAACTCCGGAGGCACGTGCCCGACGCCGAAGCCGGCGACGACCAGCCCGTGCCGGTCGCGAGCCACCGCGTCCAGCAGAGCGACGTCGTCGTCCAGGGTCACCGTATGCAGGGCCACCCGGGTGGTCGCGAGCCGATCCCGGTCCACCGGCGCCAGCGGGGCGTGCCGGGCCGGCCGGGTCAGCAGGCGTACCTCCCCCTCGATCACGTGCCCGACCGGGCCGGCGTTGGGCGAGGCGAAGGTGGCCGTACTCGTGCTGTGGGTCTTGCGGACGAACCGGGCGGCGTGGACCTCGTCGTTGACCACGACCAGGACGCCCAGGTCGCGGGCGGCCGGCGCGGCGGCGACCCGGGCCGCGGCGAGCAGGTTCGCCGGGCCGTCCGGACCGGCCAGGGTCGGGTTGCGCAT
>JBARAE010001026.1:0-4590 GCA_049791715.1 Micromonospora sp. | reverse complement strand
CCACACCGATCTTGGCCCCCGGCAGGAAGTTCAGCGTCACGTTGTCGAGCACGACCTTGTCGCCGTGCGCCTTGCGCGCCTTTTCCAGGACGTAGATGAACTGGGCCACGGTGCGGGCTACCTCCGTCGGTTGCGATCGCGAGCTTGCGGGGCGCGGGCGCGGGCTCCGAGTTCCGCCCACCTCCGCCGGCCGGTCCGGCCGCGCACACGCCGTCGTCAATCCTGACAGGTACGGCGTGCCACGCCCACATCACCCCGTCCAGCGCGCCGCGGCGCGGCCTTGTTCCCGCTCATCAGGAGCGACCCTGGGAGCCACCCGGTCCCGCCGGGCCGGGAAGGCAGCCGATCAACCAGCGCTGACCAGCGGATGTAGGCAAGATCACGGGTGTGGTTCGGCGGGCGTGGGACGGGTAGGTAAGTCCGTCACGAGGCACCAGACGCCGCAGCTACGCTCAGTACGCTCATCGCGGTGGACCCGTCAGCACCCGGAGGTGGCCGATCGTGACCGTCCGTAGCTCCTTTGTCGTAGTGGCGAACCGACTGCCGGTCGACGAGGTGAGCACACCCGAAGGGCGGCAGTGGCGGCGCAGTCCCGGCGGCCTGGTCACGGCGCTGCATCCCGTCCTCGCCGAGCACCAGGGCACCTGGGTCGGCTGGGCCGGCGGCACCGGCGCGGCGCCCGAGCCGTTCGACCTGGAGGGCATCCGACTGCACCCGGTGCCGCTCAGCGCCGAGGAGTTGGAGCGCTACTACGAGGGCCAGTCCAACGCGACGATCTGGCCGCTCTACCACGACGCGGTCGAGACCCCGGCCTACAAGCGCCGCTGGCGCGAGGCGTACCGGCTGGTCAACGCCCGGTTCGCGGAGGCCGCGGCGGAGGTCGCGGCCGAGGGCGCGACAGTCTGGGTGCAGGACTACCAGCTCCAACTGGTCCCGGCGATGCTCCGCGAGCTGCGTCCCGACCTGCGGATCGGTTTCTTCCTGCACATCCCGTTCCCGCCGATCGAGCTGTTCATGCAGATGCCGTTCCGCACCGAGATCCTGCGCGGCCTGCTCGGCGCGGACCTGGTCGGCTTCCAGCAGCGGCTGGCGGCGCAGAACTTCGTCCGGCTGGCCCGGCACCTGCTCGGCCTGCGCTACGAGGGGCAGATGATCCAGGTCGACGGCCGCCAGGTGAAGGCCGGCGCCTTCCCCATCTCCATCGACACCAGGGAGATGGAGCGGATGGCCGCCGACCCGGCGATCCAGGCCCGGGCCAAGCAGATCCGGGAGGAGCTAGGCAACCCGAAGACGATCATCCTGGGCGTGGACCGGCTCGACTACACCAAGGGCATCGAGCTGCGGCTCAAGGCGTTCCGCGAACTTCTGGCTGACGGAAAGTTGACAGTTCCGGACGCGGTTATGGTGCAGGTCGCCACCCCGAGCCGGGAGCGCGTGGAGCACTACCAGGCACTTCGCGTCAAGGTGGAACGCGAGGTTGGTCGGATTAATGGCGAATTCGGACGGGTCGGCGTGCCGGCGGTGCATTATCTGCATCAGTCGTACAGTCGCTCCGAACTGGCCGCGATGTACGTCGCGGCAGACGTGATGATGGTGACCCCGCTGCGAGACGGAATGAATCTGGTGGCCAAGGAGTACGTGGCATCGCGCGCCGACCAGGGCGGCGCGCTCGTGCTCAGTGAATTCGCCGGCGCCGCGACCGAGCTGCGCCAGGCGTTCCTGTGCAACCCGCACGACCCCGACGCGGTGAAGGACGCCCTGCTGCGCGCCGTGCACGTGGAGAAACCCGAGGCCCGCCGCCGGATGCGGATAATGCAGCGCCACCTGCGGACCCACGACGTGGGCCACTGGGCCAAGTCCTTCCTGACCGAACTCGGCGTGCCCGATGCGGAGGCTGCGTGAGCGCGAGGAGTGAGCCGTTCCTGCGAGCCCCGCAGTCGCGAACCGAGGTGATCCTGTGAACTCCCCCGCCCCCACCACCCGTCACGGCGGGGCGCTCGACCCGACGCTGCGCGCCGCGATCGGCCGGATCGCCCGGGTACCCCAGCTCCTGGTCGCCTGCGACTACGACGGCACCATCGCCCCGATCGTCGAGGACCCGAGCAAGGCCGTACCGCTGCCGGAGTCGGTGGCCGCCATCCGCGCCCTCGCCGCACTCCCGCAGACCAGCGTCGCGGTGGTGTCCGGCCGGGCGCTGCGCGACCTGGCCGCGCTGTCCCGGCTGCCCAGCGAGGTGCACCTGGTCGGCAGCCACGGCTCGGAATTCGACATCGGCTTCGTCGAGCGGCTCTCCCCCGAGCTGATCGCGGTCCGCACCCGGCTCCGCAACGAGCTGCGCGAGATCGCCGCGACCCACCCCGGGGTACGCCTCGAACGCAAGCCGGCCAGCGTCGCCGTGCACACCCGCGGGGTCGACCCGCAGGTCGCCGCCTCGGCCATCGACGCGGTCCGCAGCGGCCCCGCCACCTGGGACGAGGTGACGGTGACCCACGGCAAGGAGGTCATCGAGCTGTCGGTGGTCGCCACCCACAAGGGCACCGCCCTCGACCAGCTCCGCACGCAGCTCTCCGCCAGCGCGGTGCTCTTCATCGGCGACGACGTCACCGACGAGAACGCCTTCGGCAACCTGCACGGCCCCGATGTGAGCATCAAGATCGGCCCCGGCGACACCAGGGCGGACTACCGGGTGGCCGAGCCGATCGAGGCCGCCCGGGCGCTGGCGCTGCTGCTGGAGACCCGCCGGAACTGGCTCTTCGGCGAGCGGGCCGTGCCGATCGAGCGGCACTCGATGCTCGCCAACGGCCGGACCGTCGCGCTGCTGACCCCGGAAGCCAAGATCAGCTGGCTCTGCCACCCCAAGCCCGACTCGGCGGCGATCTTCGCCGACCTGGTCGGCGGTACCCCCGCCGGGCACTTCAGCATCGCGCCGCAGCGCGGTGGCATCCCGCTCGGGCAGCGCTACCGCACGGGCACCATGACGGTGGAGACCCGCTGGTCCGGCCTGACGGTCACCGACTGGCTGGACCTGCCGGCGGCCGAGACGACCCCGGACGGCGAGGCGGTCATCACCGGCGACTCGACCCTGGTCCGGGTGCTCACCGGCTCCGGCCGGGCCCAGGTGGAGTTCGCCCCCCGGCCCGAGTTCGGCCAGGTCGCCGTGCAGCTCCAGCCGCTCGACGACGGTCTGCTGGTGCTCGGCTCCAACGAGCCGATTGCGCTCTACGCACCCGGCGTGGAGTGGGACATCACCAGCGACGGAGTCAACGAGACCGCGAAGGCGACGGTGGACCTCTCCGCCGCCGGCGGGCAGGTGGTGCTGGAGCTGCGGTTCGGGACGCAGAGCCTGGAGCACCACCGGCTGCCGATCCACGAACGGCAGGCCGCCGCCGAACAGCCCTGGAAGGACTGGGTCGCCGGGCTCCGGCTGCCCAGCACCTCCCGCGACCTGGTCGTCCGCAGCGCGCTCACCCTGCGCGGCCTCTGCCACGAACCCACCGGCTCGATTCTCGCCGCGGCGACCACGTCGCTCCCGGAGGAGCTGGGCGGCGTGCGGAACTGGGACTACCGCTACTGCTGGCTGCGGGACGCGGCGATGTCCGCCCGCGCGCTGGTCGACCTGGGCTCGACCGAGGAGGCCGAGGGCCTGCTGCGCTGGATCGACGGCGTCGTCGACCGCACCGGCGGGCACCCGGAGCGGCTGCACCCGCTCTACACGGTCGACGGGTACGAGCTGGGCGCCGAGGCGGTCATCGACACCCTGCCCGGGTACGCCGGGTCCCGCCCGGTCCGGGTCGGCAACCTCGCCAACCACCAGCTCCAGCTGGACGTCTTCGGTCCGGTCGCCGACCTGATCGCCGCGGTGGCGGACGCCCGTGGCTCGGTCCGGGACGACGAGTGGCGGGTGCTGGAGAACATGGTCGAGGCGGTCCGCCGCCGCTGGCACGAGCCCGACCACGGCATCTGGGAGGCCCGCCTCCCCCCGCGGCACCACGTCTTCTCCAAGGTGATGCTGTGGATGACGGTCGACCGGGCGCTGCACGTGGTGCGGCAGCACGGTCACGAGGACCGGCCGGACTGGGTGGAGCTGCGCGACCGGATCGCCTCCAACGTGCTGGAGTACGGCTGGCACGCCGACGTCGAGGCGTACAGCGTGGCGTACGGGCACGAGGACATGGACGCCTCGTCGCTCTGGATCGGCCTCTCCGGGCTGCTCGCCGGCGACGACCCGCGGTTCCTGTCGACCGTGCTCAGGATCGAGGCGGACCTGCGCAGCGGCCCGGTCGTCTACCGATACCACTGGGACGACGGCCTGCCCGGGCGGGAGGGCGGCTTCCACATCTGCACGGCGTGGCTGATCGAGGCGTACCTGCGCACCGGGCGCCGGTCGGACGCCGAGGAGCTGTTCCGGCAGATGGTGCTGACCGCCGGCCCGACGGGGCTGCTGCCCGAGCAGTACGACCCGCTGGCCGAGCGCGGGCTGGGCAACCATCCGCAGGCGTACAGCCACCTGGGTCTGGTCCGCTGCGCCCTGCTGCTGGACGGCATGCTCAAGCAGTGAGTTGACCATCGACGGCGGCGGGAGACCGGGTC
>JBARAE010001025.1:0-13166 GCA_049791715.1 Micromonospora sp. | reverse complement strand
ACCAGTTCCTAGACCGTGCGGCTGTACAGCCAGTCGTACAGCCAAGACCACCGGCTGACGCCGACGCCATCCGACAACGACGGACGGGCTGACCAGGTGCACAGCCACCCGACCAGCCTTCCGCGATCTTTTTCTAAACCCCTAGGCCGTCGCTTAGTCCAGCAGCCCCCGGAGACGCTCGTTGAGCATCGACAGCACCGACGACAGCCCCGCGTCCAGGTCATCGCCGTCCCACCGCACGGGCTCCCACTGCCCGGGTTCCGCGCCCAGCGGCTTGCCCGACACCAGCACCGTCCAGCGGCCCCGTTGGCGTTCGCCGTCCATCTTGACGATCGCGACCAGGCCCCGATCGCCGAGCTGTACTAGCAACTCGGTCAGGCATTCATCCCATCCCATGGCCGCGTATTCGACCACAGGTGTGCCAGCCACGTGCCAGTAGCCGGTGCCCGGAAGGGGCACGAGCGGGCACGAGCTGTGACCCACTCCCCTGCCACGAGCAGGCGTATCGGGCATCCCGGGTCCGTGATCTTCGTCCTTCCAAACTGACGCTCGACGTTCAAGATCAGGGCGTCCCCAGGGCGTCGGGGCGTCTCCAGGGCGTCGGGGCGTCTCCAGGGCGTCGAACGCGGACCAACGATGACCACCAACACCCATAGGCAGCCGGATATACAACCAGGTCGCAGCCTTGATCTAGGCTGCGACCGGGTGGGCGACGGACGAGTCGACCTGTACGCCGGATTCTGTGACCGACGCGGCCCGAAGGCGCGTCGGCGGCGGCCATCCATCTCGGCCTACCGTCGCCGGCAGGCTCCAGCGGCCTACCCGCAGACATCGGGCGGGCAGCCCTCAAGCGTCTGCGCGGACCGTCATCTTGCGGTGACGACCCCTTCTTGGCCTTGCTCCGGGTGGGGTTTACCGAGCCATCCCGGTCACCCGGGATGCTGGTGGGCTCTTACCCCACCGTTTCACCCTTACCGTCCCATATTGGGCCGGCGGTCTGTTTTCTGTGGCACTGTCCCGCGGGTCACCCCGGGTTGCCGTTAGCAACCACCCTGCCCTGTGGAGTCCGGACGTTCCTCGGCGACGGGCCGGAGCCCGTCGACGCGACCGCCCGGTCGACTCGTCCGTCGCGCCCTCATCCTAACGACGGGCATCCCCCGCCCATTTCCACCCCGCGGGCCGGGCGACGGATTCGGGCAGTGCGACCTGCCCGTACCCGTACTAGCCTCTGGGGATCATGGAACTCTCCGATGCCGCGCTGCTGGTCGCCGCCGGTCTCGCCGCGGGCACGGTCAACGCGGTGGCCGGGGGCGGTTCCCTCATCACCTTCCCGGCGTTGATCGCGATCGGCCTGCCGCCCGTCCCGGCGAACGTCAGCAACTCGGTGTCGGTCTGCCCCGGCTACCTGGCCAGTGTGGCGGGCAGCCGCGTGGACCTGCCGCCGGCCCGGCGGATCGCCCCGCTGGTGCCCACCACGATCGTCGGCGCGATCGCCGGCTGCCTGCTGCTGCTGGCCACCCCGGCGCGCGCCTTCGAGCTGGTGGTGCCGTTCCTGGTGCTGGGCGCGACCGCCGTCCTGGCCTTCCAGGATCCGCTGCGCCGGCTGGTCGGCCACCCGGCCCACCTCAGCCCGCGCCGTCGTACGGTCACCGTGCAGGCCATGGTCGGGCTCGGCGCGGTGTACGGGGGTTACTTCGGTGCGGCGCTCGGGGTGATGCTGGTCGCCGGTCTGGCGCTGGTGCTGGACACCACGCTGGCCCGGGTCAGCGCCATCAAGAACCTGCTCTCCGCGATCGTGGGCCTGACCACGGTGGCCATGTTCTCGCTCTTCGGGCCGGTGAACTGGGCGGCCGTCGCGGTGGTCGCGCCGGCCACCCTGGTCGGCGGGTACGTCGGCGCCCGGCTGGTGCGCCGACTCCCGCCGGTGGTGCTGAAGACGCTCATCGTCGCCTTCGGCACCGTGATCGGCCTCTTCCTGCTCTGGCGCGCGCTGCGCTGAGGGCCCCAGGCACCGAACCGCCCCGTCGCGACGCTGCGACGGGGCGGTTCGGTCAGGGGCGGAGGAGAACGTCAGTACGCCTCGCCGACCGGCTCCTCGGGCGAGTGCTCGGCGTCGCGGGCTGCCCGGTTCCAGCGGGACCAGAGGACCCGCTCGCCGTACCCGGCGGCCATCACGTGGCCGAAGGCCAGGTAGACCAGCACGCCGACGGCGAGCACTCCGAAGCCGACCCAGAACGGCAGGGCGAGGCTGTGCTCGGCGAGCTTGCCGGAGATGACCGGGGCGGGCGCGGCGGCGCCCCAGCGGACCAGGTTGAACGCGCCGGTGGCGACCCGGCGGTCGCTGGAGCCGAGGCCCAGCGCCAGGTCGGTCAGGTTGGCGTTGGCCAGGCCCATGCAGAGGCCGGCGAGCACCAGTACGACCAGCGACCGGGCGGTGCTGTGGGAGGTGGCGAAGAGCGCCAGGCACACCAGCAGGCCGACGATCGCGACGCCGACGGTCTGCACCGCGCCGATGCGGTGGGCGAGCCGGTGGCCGATCACCAGGATGCCGGCGGCCAGCCCCAGGCCCCAGGCGGTGAAGGCGAGCCCGAGGGGCACCACGTCGAGGTGCAGGAAGAGCGGCGTGTAGCCGAGCACCACGAAGAAGACGAAGTTGTACGCGGCGGTGACCACGCAGAGCGCGATGAAGGCCGGCTTGCGGTAGGTGGCGAAGATGGCGCCGACCTTCACCGGCGGCAGCTTCGTGTCGGGCTCGCGGAGCTTGCGGGACGCGACGACGAGCGCCAGCACCATGAACACGCCGCAGACGAAGAACGGCAGCCGCCAGCTCACGTGGCCGAGCAGGCCGCCGAGCAGCGGTCCGACGGCGAACCCGAGGCCGAGCGCGGTCTCGAAGAGTCCGACCACCCATTCCCGGTCGAGGGCGAGGTTGACCAGGACCACCATCGCGGTGGCGAAGAACATCGCGTTGCCCAGCCCCCAGACGCCGCGCAGCACGGAGAGCTGCACGATGTTGCCGCTGAACGAGGCGAGGATCGCGGCCAGGCCGACCACCGAGACTCCGGTGATCAGCACCGGTTTGAAGCCGAACCTTCCACTGGCCAGCGTCGCCGGGATCATGCCGACGGCCATCACCGCGATGTACGCGGTGAAGAGCAGCTCGACCTGCCAGGCGGTGACGCCGATCGCCTCACCGATGGCCGGCAGGATCGGGTCCACCACGGCGATGCCGGCGATCGCGAGGAAGGCCACCAGAGTGGTGGCGTAGATGGCACTGCGGTTCGGTTCGGATCGCCGATCCACTCCGCCTCCAAGATAGCTGTATTGTACAGATAAATCAGTTGTATCATACAGCTATGAGGGATGACCACACGACGGGTACGACGAAGGACGAGGTCACACTCGGTCGGATCGAGACCGAGGTGGCGCTGCTGATGCGCCTCGGCGAGGCCACCCGCCGGGCCACCGGCACGGCGGAGCACCGGGTGCTGGACCGGGCCGCCTACGTGATCCTGCGGCACCTGGACGGCGCCGGCCCGCAGAACGTCTCGGCGCTCGCCGCCAAGCTCAACCTGGACGGCTCCACGGTCACCCGGCAGGTCTCCGCGATGCAGCGCGACGGCCTGATCGCCCGTACGCCCGATCCGGCCGACGGGCGCGGCACGGTGATCTCCCCCACCCCGGCCGGGCTACAGCGGATGGCCGCCGTCCAGGCGGCCCGCACCCGGCTCTACGGTGACATCCTCGCCGCCTGGCCTCCCGGCGACCGGGAGACCCTGGCGGAGCTGCTGCACCGCCTCAACGACGCCCTGGAGTCGCGGAACCGTCGCCGCTGACCGACGGCGGGCGTGAGGAGGGGCCCCCTGTACAACGCCAGGCGTTAACAGGGGGCCCCTCCTTTCACATCAGGCGACCGGCTCCCGGGCGGAGTCCGCGTCGCGCTCGGCGCCCGGGGTGACCCGCGGGTCGCCCTCGTCGGCGAAGTAGTCGTCCGGCGTGGTGTGGTCCACCCCGTCGGCGACCTTCCCGGCCCGCAGGGCCAGCGTCAGCAGAGCGGCGACCACCAGGTTGACCAGCACCGCCACGATGCCGACGTAGATCGTCATCTTGGTGTCGAAGCCGAACTTCTCCAGTGGGAAGGCCGAGCCGGCGAAGTGCTTCTTCCCGGTCGTCGGGTTCGCGATCTGGTAGAGCATCCACATGCCCATGCCCATGCCGGCGACCCAACCGGCGATCAGCGCCCACCGGTGGAACCAGCGGGTGTAGAGGCCCAGCGCCACCGCCGGCAGCGTCTGCAGGATGATCACGCCGCCGATGAGCTGGAGGTCGATGGAGAACTGCGGGTCGAGGAAGATGATGAACGCCAGCGCACCCACCTTGACCAGCAGCGAGGTGATCTTCGAGACCTGCGCCTCCTGTGCTGGGCTGGCGTCCCGCTTCAGGTACTCCTTGTAGATGTTGCGGGTGAACAGGTTCGCCGCCGCGATCGACATGATCGCCGCCGGCACCAGCGCGCCGATGCCGATGGCCGCGTACGCCACGCCGGCGAACCAGTCGGGGAACTGCTGGTCGAACAGGAGCGGCACGACGGTGTTGCTGTCCACGCTCCCCGCCGAGGCCCCCGGCAGCGGCTTCACCTTCGCCGCGACCGCCATGTAGCCGAGCAGCGCGATCAGCCCGAGCAGCAGGCTGTACGCCGGCAGCGCGGACATGTTCCGCTTGATCACGTCCCGGTTCCGGCTGGCCAGCACACCGGTGATGCTGTGCGGGTAGAGGAACAGCGCCAGCGCCGAACCGAACGCCAGGGTGACGTACTGGAGCTGGTTGTTGGCGTTGAGCAGGATGCCGTCGCCCGGGTTCGGTGACGCCTTGAACTTCGCGTCCGCCGCATCGAAGATGCTGCCCCAGCCGCCCAGCTTGTACGGCAGGTAGAAGACCGCCACCAGGATCACGATGTAGATCAGCGAGTCCTTGACGAAGGCGATCAGCGCCGGGGCGCGGAGCCCCGACTGGTAGGTGTAGGCCGCCAGGATCGCGAACGCGATGATGATCGGCAGGTGTCGGGCCAGCGCGTTGTCACCGGTCACGCCCATCGTCTTCAGCACCGACTCGATGCCGACCAGCTGCAACGCGATGTACGGCATGGTGGCGACGATGCCGGTGATCGCAACCAGCAGCGCCAGGATCGGCGAGTCGAACCGGCTCCGCACGAAGTCGGCCGGGGTGACGTAGCCGTGCCGGTGCGACACCGACCAGAGCCGGCAGAGCACCAGGAAGACCAGCGGGTAGATGACGATCGTGTACGGCACGGCGAAGAAGCCCATCGCGCCCGCGCCGAACACCAGCGCCGGCACCGCCACGAAGGTGTACGCGGTGTACAGGTCACCGCCGACCAGGAACCAGGTGATCCAGCCGCCGAAGTTGCGGCCGCCCAGCCCCCACTCGTCGAGGTGCGCCATGTCGCGCGGTGCCCGCCACCGGGCGGCCACGAAACCCATCGCGCTGACCAGCAGGAAGAGGAACGTGAAGACGATGATCTCGGTCAGATGGTCACGCCACATCACTGCATCACCTTCGTTCGCGACTGCGGGGCTCGCAGGCCCGGCTCACTCCTCGCGCTCACCGGTCACCCCGCTTCTTTGTCATCTGGTACACGAGCGTGGTGGTGGTGACGCCGAGCACGATCCAGGCCAGTTGCAGCCAGTAGAAGCGCGGGAACCCGAGGATCCGGGGCGAGTCGGCGTTGAAAAGGGCCGGGATCAGCGGCACCACGATCGGTATGAAAAGCAACCAGTTCCAGGGACTGTGGTCCTTCGCCCTGGATCGCGCCGTGGTGGGCGCCTCCGGTTCGGGTGCTGCCATGTGACACACCTCCGGGGTCGTAACTTGCCATGTGACGGCCGGAGGCTACGACCCTGTGAGGGCGGTCACGTTTACCGGTGCGAGGGCCATGCGCCGAACGGCGTACGGGCTGCGCCGAGCGGCGCAGCCGTCCGTCCGCCGGGCACCGGCCGGGTCAGACCCCGGTGAGGTGGGCGGTGTCGTTGACCGACCGGACCGCCACGCCGCCGTCCGGATACAGGTCGAGCACTGAAATGCCCGCGGTGTCCAGGTACAGCCGGTGCAGGAAGGAGTCCCCGGCCGCCAGCGCGTCGCGCAGCACCAGCTTGATCGGGGAGACGTGGGAGACCACCACCACCGTCTCCCCCGGGTACGCCTCGCGCAACGCCTCGACCGCTCGGCCGGTGCGCGCCGCCACGGCGGCGAACGACTCCCCGTCCGGCGGGGCGACGGCGGTGGAGGCGAGCCAGGCGTCCAGCTCCCCGGCCCAGCCCTCGCGTACCTCGGCGAAGGTCAACCCCTCCCAGGCGCCGAAGTCGCACTCGATCAGGCCGTCGTCCCGGCGTACCGGAGGATTGCCGACCACTGCGGCGATCGCCTCGGCCGTGGCCGTACAGCGGGACAGCGGCGAGCTGACCACGGCCGCGACGGACGGGGCCAACGCGGCCACCCGCGCAGCGGTGGCCCGCGCCTGCTCCCGCCCCCGGTCGGACAGCGGCACGTCGCCGCGGCCGGAGTACCGCTTCTGCACGGTCCGGTCGGTCTCGCCGTGCCGGACCAGGATCAGCCGGGTGGCCGTCTCGGTGGGACGCGGCTCCCAGGAGGCCGGCGTGGTCGCCGGGTCGGTGCCGGTCTTCCGCTCGGACGCGGCACGGGCGGCCACCTCCCGGGCCTGCGCGCGGGCCGTCGAATCCGGCCCGGCGACCTCGCGCGGCGGCTCCACGATTCGCGGCGGCTCGACGGTGGCCCGCTTCGGCGCCTTCCCGGCGGCGACGTCCATCGCCGCGTTCGCCAGCGCGTCGGCGTGCCGGTTGCGCTCCCGCGGGATCCAGCTGAACCGCACCGAGGCGAACCGCCCGACCAGCGCGGCGGCCTGCGCGGCGAGCGGCCGCAGGCCCGGGTGCTTGATCTGCCAGCGGCCGCACATCTGCTCGACGACCAGCTTGGAGTCCATCCGCGCCTCGACCTCGGCCGCGCCCAGCTCGGCGGCGGCCTCCAACCCGGCGATCAGGCCCCGGTACTCGGCGACGTTGTTCGTCGCGGTGCCGATCGACTCGGAGCGCTCGGCCAGCACCTCACCGGTCTCCGGGTCCCGGACCACCGCGCCGTAGCCGGCCGGACCGGGATTGCCCCGCGACCCGCCGTCGGCCTCGACGATGACCGCGCGCACCGCCACGGCGACTACAGGCCCGACTCGTTGGTACGCACCATGATCCGCCGGCACTCCTCGCAGCGGACCACGTCGTCCGCCTCGGCCTTGCGGATCCGGGCCAGGTCGGCGCCGGAGAGCTCCATCCGGCAGCCGCCACAGCGGCCGGCGGTGAGCAGCGCCGCACCGAGCCCGGTGTCCTCCCGGATCTTGTCGTAGAGGGTGACCAGGTCGGCCGGGAGGTCGTTCGCCAGCGGCTGCCGTGCGGTCCGCTTGAACTCCTCCTCCTTGGCGATCGCGGCGAGGCTCTCGTCCCGGCGCTGCTCCGCGGCGGCCCGCCGGTCCCGCGCCTCGGCCATCCGCCGCTCGATCCCGTCGAGCACCCCCTGCGCCGTCTCGCGCTGCTCCATCAGCTCCAGCTCGGCGTCCTCCAGGTCGCTCTGGCGCCGGTTGAGGGAGACCAGCTCGTGCTGGAGCGCCTCCAACTCCCGGGCCGGGCCGCTGCCGGCCACCAGCCGGGCCTCGTCCTTGCTCTTGCGCGCCCGCACCTGGTCGACGTCCTTCTCCAGCCGGGCGATGTCCCGGTCCAGGTCGTCGACGGCCACCTGGGCGCGGACCCGCTTGTCCTCCAGCGCGGAGAGCTCCCGGGCCAACGCCTCCAGCTCGGCCCGCTCCGGCAGCGACCGCCGCCGGTGGGCGAGCTGGGCGAGGGCGGTGTCGATCGCCTGGAGGTCGAGCAGGCGGCGCTGGACCTTCGGGTCAGCCTTCACGTCGGGGCTCCTTGTCGTCCACTCTGGGTGCGGTGGCGTGCACGGTCCACGGGTCGGTGTCCAGGTCGGACACCAGGGTCTCGACGCCCAGCGCGGCCCGCAGGTGCGCGGCCAGGTCGTCCAACCAGGGTCGTTCGGTCGCCCAGTGGGCGGCGTCCAGCAGGGCCGGACCGCCGGCGGCGAGGTGCTCGCCGGCGGGATGGTGGCGCAGGTCGGCGGTGAGGAACGCGTCCACCCCGGCGGCGGTCGCCTCGGCGAGGAAGCTGTCTCCGGCGCCGCCGCTGACGGCGAGGGTACGAACCATACGCCCGGGGTCACCGGCGGCGCGAACTCCCCACGCGGTGGCCGGCAGCACTGCGGCGGCGTGCCGGGTCAGTTCCGCGAGGGTCATCGGCGCGGGCAACGTACCGATCCGGCCGATGCCCCGCCCGCCACCGTCGGCCGGGGAACCGGGCTTCGGGTGGTGCAGCGGGCGCAGCCCGGTCAGCCCGAACCGCGCCGCCAGGGCGTCCGACACACCGGGGTCGGCCACATCGGCGTTGGTGTGCGCGACGTACAGGGCGACGTCGGCCTTGATCAGCCGATGCACGATCCGCCCCTTGTACGTGGTGGCGGCGACCGAGGAGACCCCGTGCAGCAGCAGCGGGTGGTGCGCCACGATCATGTCCGCCCCGGCGGCGAGCGCCTCGTCCACCGTCTCGGGCACCACGTCGACCACGCAGGCGATCCGGCGTACCGGGCTGGCGGGCTCGCCGAGCACCAGACCGACCCGGTCGTACTCCTCGGCCCAGGCGGGCGGGTAGCGGCGGTCCAGCTCGGCCACCACGTCGGCCACCGTCGGCGCGGATCCGGTTGTGCTCACGGCGGGCCAGCTTACCGGCGCGAGCCCGGTCTCCGGGCCTCGGTCGCTCGGCGCGGCCCCCGTCACCACGGAAAAGCGCCGGACACGCCAGGCCCGCCGCCTCAGGCGACCGGGGTGACCGGACGCGGTGTGCCGCGCAGCGCGGCGAGGCCGACCCCCCAGGGGAAGGCGTCCACGTGCCGCTCCCCCGTGCCCGGCGGGTGGAGCGGCACGACGTGGTCGCCGAAGACCACCCGCACGCCCCACTCGTCGAGCCGCGCCAGGTTGGTCCGGAACGCCGGGTGGGCGGCCATCGCCGCGTTCGTGTACGGCACCGCCGCGATCCGCAGCCCGAGTCCCTGTCCCTCGATCAGCAGGCCGAGGGCGAGGGTGTCGGCGATCCCCACCGCCCACTTGTTGATCGTGTTGACCGTGGCCGGGCAGACGAGCATCGCGTCCGCCGGCGGCAGCACGTCCGGGTCGCCCGGGTTCTTGTAGCTGGTGCGGACCGGATGGCCGGTCTGCCGGGCCAGCGCCGTCCGGTCGACGAACTTCGCGCCGTCCGGCGTGGTGACCACGCAGACGTCCCAGCCGTCCCGGTGCGCCAGCTCGACCAGCCGGCCGACGTCCCGGGCCAGTGGCGAACCGCAGGCGATGACGTAGAGCACCTCACGGCGCCCGTCGCTGACGTGCGGACCGTTCATCCCACCGGCACCGCGCTCATACCCCGACCCCCATGTGCTCAGCCAACTCGGCGATCGGAGCGGGCGGCGCACCCCGTGTGCGACGCAGCACGTCGGCCATCACCTCGTGGGCGATCGGCCGGCAGCGGATCTCCGAGGGGGCCAACCGGTCGCCGCGCAGCAGCATCTCCCCCGCGTTCGCCACGTCGCCGAGCTGGGTGAAGGCCCGGGCGATGTCGAGCAGATGGTGGGCCCGCCGCTCCGGGAGCAGCGCGTTGAACGCCGCCTCGGAGATGCGGTGGTGGGTCTCCACGGCCCGCGCACCGTCACCCAGTTCCACCGCGGCGGCGGCCCGGTGCAGCTCCAGGTTCGTCGGGCCGAAGGAGGTCCAGTAGTGGTTGTGGTCGCCGCCGAGCAGCGTCGCGGCCTCCTGGGCGCCGCCGATCAGGTCGTCCACGGTGGCGGAGTCGCCGATCCGGGCGGCGGCCATCGCGCCCTGGAGCAGCAGCATGCCGTAGACGGAGAGCCGCGCCGGGGAGACGTCGTTGCGGCCACCGGGGGCGAGCCGGTTGGCGATGTTGACGTTGAGCTCGAGCGCCGGACGGGCCCGGCCCATGGCGACCAGCGCGTTGCAGACCCGGGTGGTGGCGACGCCGGCCAGCAGCGGATCGTCGGCCCGCTGGGCGACCGCCATCGAACGGTCCGCGGCCAGCCAGGCGAGGTCGCACTCGCCGAGCTTGCGCAGCACCGAGGAGGCGATCTGGTAGACCTGCCCGAGCAGGTGGGCGGCCTCGCGGGCCTGGTCGCCGCCGTAGCCGGCGTCGGCCGCCTGGGCGTCGCGCAGCAGCTTCGGCAGGGCGCGGGTCAGCATCCCGTAGCGGCCGTACTGGTAGGTGAGCCAGGCGTGGTTGACCGCCTTGCGCAGGTCGCTCAGCGGCGGCGGGTACGGCGCGGCGTCGAAGTACGCGCTCATCGAGTCGTACCGCTCGAGGGCGGCCCGGATCTCCTCCACCTCGACCTGGTCGATGCAGGTCAGCGTGTCGCTGCGCCGCTCCGGGTCCTTGCCCAGCAGCAGTTGCACGTCGACCTGGAGGATGTCGGCGATCTCGTGCAGGACGGAGAACTTGTCCAGTCGGCGGACCCCACGCTCGACCTTGTCCACCCAGCTCTTCGACTTGCCCAGCCGGTCGGCGAAGACCTGCTGGGACATCTTGCGCCGCCCGCGCCAGTACGCCACCCGTCGGCCTATGGGTAAGTCGTCCATCTCCCCAGCCCCTCCCCTGCCGCGTCCGGCTGACCCCCGGGGTCGGCGACCGTGGTCGCCGGTGGGTCCTTCACGTTTCTCCTGATCGCACAGTCTGTACGTCGGCTGTACGGCCGGTCCTCGTAGTTTCGTGCAAGTTGCATCAGCCGTTTCGTCACTCAACGACCACGGGTTACGGCGGTGACGGGAATCGGGGTGCGACGCGGGGAGCGTCCGATTCGGGCGGAAGGAGATGGGACACATGTGGGGGAATGTCGGACCGCGCGTCGCTCACCTGTCCGCCCTGGAGCGGGTCCGGCTGCGCCGGGTCGCCGTCCGCTACGCCGCGCACGGCTGGGAGGTGACCCCCGGCGCGTGCCTCGCCAACAGCCGCTTCGTCTGCGGCCGGGCCGGCTGTCCCACCGTCGGCTGCCACCCGGCGCTGGAGGACTGGGAGGACGGGGCCAGCGCCGACCCGGCGAGAGTGGCCACCTGGTGGCGCAGCCGACCGCACGGGATCCTGCTCCCCACCGGCCGGGCCTTCGACGTGCTGGAGGTGCCCGCCGACCTCGGTCGACGCGTCCTCGACGCGGTCGCCGCCCACCCGGCCGGTCACGGGGTACGCGGTCCGGTCCTGGTCACCCCGAACGGCGGATGGATGTTCCTGGTCCGCCCCGGCGACCCCCTCCGCCCCGAGCTCGAGCAGTGCTTCCAGGTGGTCCGGCACGGAGCGGGCTCGTGGATCCCGGCTCCGCCCACCCGGCTGCCCGAGGGGACGGTGCGCTGGGCGGTCGCCCCGGAACAGGCCCGCTGGCAGCTGCCCGACTCCTATCTGGTGCAGAACGCCCTGATCGAGGGGTTACGGTCGGCCGGCGTGACGGTCACCAACGACCTGCTCCCCGGCCACCTTCCGCTGCCCCGCCGCTCGCTCTGACGCCACGCGACAGCGTCCCCACCGCCGCCGACCTCGTTGCACCGGGTGACCCGGCGCGATGGCGCCACGACCGGAGGGGCTGACGATGTCCAGGGACGACGCGGCGCGCCACACCGGCGGCACCGGACCATCACCGCACCAGCGCCGCCCGTACCGCTGGGCCGGCACCCGCCCGTGGGGCACCCGCCCCGGCCACCCGCGCCCGTCCGGCTCCCGGCCCGCCACCACCCACCGCCCCCTGCGCTGACCGTCGACGGCGTACGGACGCCGGGTCAGTCCGTGCGGGGAAGGTCGGCGGAGTGGAGCAGCCGGGCGTCCTCGGTGACGACGGCGTGCAGGTGACCCGGCAGACGGTCCAGCCAGCCGATGCCGGGCGAGCCCATCGCCACGGCGGCGGTGGCGTACGCGTCGGCGACGCCCAGATCGGGGCCGACCACGGTGACCGAGCGCAGACCACGGGCCCGGGCGCCCCGGCGCGGGTCGAGGACGTGGTGGCCCCGCTCGTAGACGCCGGAGGTGGCCACCGCCAGGTCGGTGCCGGTGAGCACCAGACAGGCGGCCGTCGGATCCCACGGATGCCGGACGCCGATCCGCCACGGCTCACCCGAGGCGGAGAGCCCGCGTACCCGGACGTCACCGCCGGCGTTCAGGCAGTGGTTCGCCGCCCCGGCGGCGAGCAGCCGATCGGAGGCGACCTGCGCGGACCAGCCCTTGACGTAGCCCGACGGGTCCAGCCGGCCGGTGGCGTACGCGTCGAAGTACCCGTCGGTCTCCCGCCACAGGTCGGCGCAGCGTTCCAGCACCGCCCGCAGGTCGGCCGACGCCTCGGCCAGCGGCAGCTCACGCCGGTCGAGCCGGCACACCTCGCTGTCCTCCCGGTACGTGCTGAACCGGGCGTCGACGGCGCGGAGCCACGCGAAGGTCTCCTCGGCCAGCGCGTGCAGCGTCGCGGCGGGCAGGTCGTCGGCCAGGTCCAGGCTGATCGCCGTACCCATGACGTGCTCGACCCGGCGCAGACCCGGCCGGGCGGGGGCGGCCTCGGCCACCCTCAGGCCTTGTCGATGGCGGCCTGCAACGACTGCTTGTACGCGCTGCTGGTGTAGGTCGCCCCGGAGACCGTGTTCAAGTTGGCACTCTGCTTGGCCACCACCTCGCCGGAGGTGCCGCTGTACTGGTTCTGCACCATGTCGCTCCGCAGTCCCGACCCCCCGTCCTGCGGCATGCCCAGCCCGGTGGCGTTGACGATCCGGGTGCCCGAGAGGGTGATCCGTACCTGGAGGGAGCCGTACTTGTAGCTGACCACCGGCCCGGTGACGGTGCGAGTGGTGGTCGTCGTCTTCGGCGCGCTGGTGGTGGTCTTCGGGGCGGCCGTGGCCTTGGCGGTGGTGCTGGTCTTCGTGCCCGGGGTGCGGCCGGCGGTGGCCTTCGCGCTCGGCCGCGCCGACGCGGGCCCGCTCACCTTCGGAGTCGGGGTGAGGCCGGGCG
>JBARAE010001024.1:0-6658 GCA_049791715.1 Micromonospora sp. | reverse complement strand
CGGACCATGAGCCGGACGGCGGCGATGAGCATTCCGGCGCCCTCGGTGACCAGCGCCATGGTGTCGGCGGCGTCGCTGAGGCCGACGATGGCCTGCTGCTGCTCGCCGGCCCAGTTCCGGTAGGCCGGCCCGGCACTGCCGCCCCACTCCGCCACGTCGAGCCGCACCGCGCGGGCCAGGCTCTCCGCCTCGTCGCGCAGCGAGCCGGCGACGTTACGCCAGGTCTGGGCGTGGGCGGCGATCTGCGCCGGGTCGCCGGCGAGCCAGTCCAGCGCCTCGGTGAGCGGCCGGACGTGCTCGATGATCCAGGCGACCCCGTACTGGAGCAGCGAGCCGACCGGGTCGGAGACGAGCGCGAGGCCGTCCAGCGTGGCGCCGACCACGCCCAGGCTGCCGTCGATCCAGCTGCCGTTCTTGATGCCGTCGCCGATGAGCTGGATGTCCTCGGCGATCCAGACGCCCGCCCATGGATTGGCCGGGGCGCCGGCCGGGGCGGCGACCAGCGGGTTGGCGGTCACAGCCGCTGACGGATCCGGCGCAGCATGGTGTCCGCCCGGGCGTCCGCGTCCTCGTAGCGGCCGGCGACGGTGCGGAGCCGGTCGGCCGTGTCACCCACCGAGCGAACGGCCGTGTCGACGCCGTCGACCAGGATGCGCTGCACCTGGTCGAGCAGGACCGGCACGAGCACGCAGAGCTGCCCGTACGCGTCCGCGTCGAGTCGTACGGTCTGTCCAGCCTGCCGGGCCACGTTCAGCGCGTCGGCGATCCCGTCGAGGTGGCCGGCGTGCGCTCTGAGGTCGTCGGGACTGGCCTGGATGCCCTCACCGTTCGGCACGCTCTCCGCCCTCCTCGGGCAGACCGAGCCGGCGCCGGTACGAGTCGATCACCGCGCCGGCCGCGGGGTCGTCCGGCCCCAGGATCTCCCGTGTGACGTCGGTGGTCTGGCGCAGCAGCTCCGCGTACGCGGCCCGCGTCGTCGCGAGCACCTGTTGGGCGGTACGGGCCGCCGGCTGCGCCCGGACACGTTCGTCGAGGCGGAGGTCCACCAGCGCCCCGGAGGGGTCGACGGTCGCGGCCACCAGCCGGTCCTCGCTGAGCGCGGTGGCGCGTAGTGTCCCGAGGCGGGCGGCGAGTTCCCTGGTGCGGGTAGCCCGGGCGGCCAGGGACGACTCCCAGTCGTCGATCCGGCGCTGCGCCGCATCCAAGCGTGCCTCGTTCGCCCACATGCGACCCTCCTCAAGGGACCTTTGTCCCCGGCGGGAGCGGGGGTCGCCGCGGACCGTCCACACGCTACCAAGCGCACGCGATCCGTCGCTGCCCGTGCGGCATCGTCGGTCGGAACCCGACGGTGGGCGCGGCCTGTGGCCGCCCACCGCACGGAGCCGGGCGGGTCAGTCGCGGTCGGCCGCGGTCCGGCGGCGGTGGGTGAGCCCTTCGGCGATCGCCTCGATTGTCTGACCGAGGTAGTCGAAGTCCGGCACGGCGACTCGTTCCGCGCGGTCGTGCAGGTTCTCCGGAGTCACCGTGTCGTCGATCCGGGCGACCTCGTGATGTCCGTTGCGGTCCATGACGTCCTCCCGTCCGTGCCGGGATGCTTGCCGCTGCGGCGAGCGGTCGACGCGCCGCCGCCCGGCACCCGTTGCACATACGCATCATTGCACTGTGCCAGGAATTCCGCCACGCCCCTGCTCGCTGGGGAAACCGCACGTACTAGGCGGGCTCGACCCCGTCGGCGCCGGGCCCGGCGAACCCGAGCCACCACTCCCGCTCGGGCACCTCGCCGGCGGCGGCGGCGAAGGCGGCCAGCGCCTCGGTGACGGCCGGGTCCCAGTACGCCGCCGTCGCCGCGACGATCCGGGACAGCTCCTCCCGTCGCCGCCCGATCACCTCCTGCACCAGGGCTCGCCCGGAAGGGGTGAGCTGCAGCCGTACCACCCGGCGGTCGCTGGTCGACCGCGAGCGACGGACCAGTCCCTTGCGGATGAGCCGGTCGCACATCCGGGTACCGGTCGAGGGGGCGACCTGCAGTTCCGCGGAGATGTCGGCGGAACGCTGGGGACCGCGGGTGGCCAGCACGACCATCGCGCGGAACTGCGGCAGTGTCACCTCGGCGTCGAGGTCGGCCAGTGAGCGGGCGGCGAGACCGACGAAGGCGCGGCTGGCCGCCATCAGCGCCTCCACCGCGCCCCGCTCGGTGCCGACGGCAGGTGGTTGCATACTGCCATCATCGCAGGGTGGCGGCCGGCGGACGCCGGAGGAGTGAACCGTGCCGGAACGGGTAGCCGCGGCGCCGGGAGGCGGGTGCCTCCCGGGATCGAGGGGGACCATGGGAGCCGCCGCCTTCATTGCGCTGGTCATCATCGTCGCGATCGTCGTGCTCGTGCTGTCGCTGAGCGTCCGGCTGGTGCAGCAGTACCAGCGCGGCATCGTGTTCCGCTTCGGCCGAGTGCTGGACCGCATCCGCCAGCCCGGTTTCCACCTGATCATCCCGGTCGCCGACCGGATGGTGCGGGTCAGCATGCAGACCACGGTGATCGGGGTGCCCGCGCAGGGTGTCATCACCCGCGACAACGTCACCCTCACGGTCGACGCGGTCGTCTACTACCGCGTCGTGGACCCGGTGAAGGCTCTGGTCAACGTCCGGGACTACCCGGCGGCCGTGCTCCAGGTGGCCCAGACCGCGTTGCGCTCGGTCATCGGCAAGGCCGACCTGGACACCCTGCTCCGCGACCGCGACAAGATCAACGCCGAGCTCAAGGCGGTGATCGACGCGCCCACCGAGAAGCCCTGGGGGCTGCTCATCGAGCGCGTCGAGGTCAAGGACGTGGCGCTGCCGGAGGGGATGAAGCGGTCCATGTCCCGGCAGGCCGAGGCGGAGCGGGAACGGCGGGCCCGGGTGATCGCGGCGGACGGCGAGTTCCAGGCGTCCCGGCGACTGGCCGACGCGTCCCGGGCGATGTCGAAGACGCCGGGGGCCTACCAGCTGCGGCTGCTCCAGACGGTGGTGGACGTGGCGGCGGAGAAGAACAGCACCCTGGTCATGCCGTTCCCGGTGGAGCTGCTGCGCTTCTTCGACCTGTTCGCCCGGGAGCGGGAGCAGGCCACGCCGGGTGGGCCGGGCCCCCAGGAGCAGGCCACGCCGGTCGGGCCGGTGCTCGGCCCGGTCACCGAAAGCGTCGCCGCCGCGGCCGAGGGCGGCGACGGGCACCGCCCTCAGCCCCCGCGCTGACCCTGCGTCGCCCGCACGCGACACTGCATATACCGCTTGACTGTATATACTCCTGTACATGACCGACGGTCCACTCCGGGAACCGACGTTCCTGGTCCTCACCGCCCTGGCGGAGACACCCCAGCACGGCTACGCCGTCATCGAGGACGTCCTGCGCATCTCCGACGGCCGGGTCCGCCTGCGCGCCGGCACCCTCTACGCCGTTCTCGACCGGCTCCGCGCCGACGGCCTGATCGAGGTCGAGCGCGAGGAGGTGGTGCAGTCACGGCTGCGCCGCTACTACCGGCTGACCGCCCTGGGCGCGCGCCGGCTCGCCGACGAGGCCGCCCGCCTGAGCCGCAACGCGGACGCCGCCGGCACCCGGCTGCGCCGCGCCGGCCTGCTCCCCGAGGGAGGAGTGGCGTGAGCACCGAGGAACTGGAGCGCCGCTACCGCCGGCTGCTGGCCGTCTACCCCTGGGAACACCGCCGAGCGTACGAGGAGGAGATGCTCGCCGTCCTCCTCGCCGACGCCCGCCCGGGCCAGCGTCGGCCCGCTCTCGGGGACGCGCTCAACCTGATCGGCGCCGGCCTCCGCGCCCGGTTGCGGGTGACCGCACGGGGGTTCACCGAGCCGGCGTGGGCCGACGCCGCGGCGGTGACCGGTGTGCTCGTCGCACTGGTCCTGCTCGCCGCCGCCGGAAAGGGGCTGATCGATCAGTTCGTGCCGGACCCCACCCTTCCGCCCGCGGTGCGGCCGGTCGGCCCCGACCTGGTGGATTGGCTGCGTGCCGTCGGCTGGACAGTGGTATCTGCTGCCGCACTGGTCGGGCTGCGGTGGGCGGCGGCCGGGTTGGCCTGGGCCGCTGTCGGCGCGTGGGTGGTGCTGGCCGCGCCGGGTGTGGCCGACCAGCCCACGTACGTCGTGGACACCCTGCCGCAACTCGCCCTCGCTGTCGTCGCGGCCTCCACCCTGACCGTGCCGGCGCCGGGCCGCCGGGCCGTCGCCGTGCTGGGCGTACGCCGGCTGGCGACGCTGGTGCTGGCCTGCCTGGGGGCGGTGGGGATTCTGGAGACCAGCCGGCTGGCCCGCCCGTCCTTCGGGGAGATCACCTCGAACACCGGCTACACGTTCTACCGCCTCTACGACCTGGAGGCCGGCAGCTCGCTGGTCATCTGGCTCTACGTCGCCGGGCTCGCCGCCGGTGCCCTTGCCGTCGTCGTCGCGCTGGGCACGCTGGCCCCGCCGATCCGCCGGCGGGTCGGCGTCATGCTCTCGCCGGTCGCCGCGCTGGCCCTCGTGATCGACACCGCGCTGGCGGGCTGGGCGGTGTCCACGATGCACATGGGCCACGCCATTCCGCTGGTCCCGGCGCAGTGGGCGATGCTCGTTCTCGTGCCGGCGGTGACGTTCCTCGCCGGCGCGCTGCTGGTCCGACGCCGGGAGGAGACGCTGCGGATGCTCGCCCTAGGCCGTGACGTCGACCGCGAGCGACCTGCCAGCTGACCCGCACCGCAGGTGGTCCCGAGCATCAGGCCGGGACCACCTGCTCCCGCTCGCCCGCCTGCTCCGGTACGACCGTGGGGGCGGGCCGGGGCAGGGTGAAGACGAACCGGGCGCCCCCGGAGTAGCTGTCGTCCAGCCGCAGGGTGCCGCCGTGGTACTCCACGATCTTCTTGCAGATCGCCAGCCCGATGCCGGTGCCGTCGTAGGTGCCGCGCGGGTGCAGCCGCTGGAAGATGAGGAAGATCTTGTCGGCGTACTTCGGGTCGATGCCGATGCCGTTGTCGGACACGCTGAACGTCCAGCCGGCGGCGTCCTCGGCCACGGCGACCCGGATCTGGGGCGGCCGGTCGGGGCTGCGGAACTTGACCGCGTTGCCGAGCAGGTTCTGCCACAGCATGGTGAGCAGGGTCGGGTCGCCGTGCACGACCGGCAGCGGGTCCGCGACGATCTCCGCGCCCGCCTCGCTGACCGGCCCGGAGAGGTTCGATTCGGCCTGGGCGAGGACCTCGGCGAGGTCGACCACCCGGTCGTCGCTGTAGATCCGCCCGATCCGCGAGAACGCCAGCAGGTCGTTGATCAGGTCCTGCATGCGGGTCGCGCCGTCCACCGCGTACCCGATGTACTGCCGGGCGCGGTCGTCGAGCTGGTCGGCGTAGCGGCGTTGCAGCATCTGGCAGAACGACGCCACCTTACGCAGCGGCTCCTGCAGGTCGTGCGAGGCGACGTAGGCGAACTGCTCCAGGTCCTCGTTGGAGCGGCGCAGCTCGGCGGCCTGCTGCTCCAGGGTGTCCCGGTCCCGGTGGCTGGTCATCAGGGCGTCGACCACGCGTTGCCGCATCGTCTCCACGTCCTCGGTCAGCCGGGAGATGTCGGCCGGGCCCTCCGGGGAGAGCCGGTGGTCGAAGTCGCCGCCGGCGACCTGACGCACCGACGCGCCGAGCCGGCTCAGCGGGCGCAGCACGGTGACCCGCACCAGCACCGAGATGACGATGCTGGACAGCAGCAGCGTGCCCAGGATGGCCACGAAGAGCACGTCGCGGGCGGCGCGCGCCTGGTCCAGGTCGCGGCGGCCGGCCGCCTGCACCCGGTCCAGCCGGGCTTCCAGCCTGGTCAGCGAGGTGCGGGCGGTGTCGAAGGCCAGCCGGCCCCGTTCCACCACCAGGGCCAGCTCCGCCGGGCCGGTCCCGGCCCGCCGGGCCGCGATCAGCCGGTTGGCGTACTCCGCCCGCCACCGATCGGCCAGCCCGATCGCACCGTCCAACTCTCGTTGCGCGTCCGGTTCGTTGGTGAGCAGGCTCCGCGCCCGCTCCACCGTCTCGCGTTCGGCCCGCACCCCGTCCTCGTACGGGCGCAGCAGCTCCGGGTTGCCGGTGATGACGTACCCCCGAACGGCCGCCACCTGTTCCAGCAGCCCGCTCTCCAGGTGGCCGACCGCGGTACGGGCCGGGGCGATCCGGTCCGCGAGCCGGTTCGAGACCGCGGCGGTGTGCGACAGGGCGGCTGCGCCGACCGCCCCGCCGGCCAGCACCAGCACGGTCATCCCGAGCATGACGAGGCTCAGCCACCGGCTCGTGGTCATCCGCGCCCGCCGGCCGCCGGTGGCCGCTTCCCCCGCTGTCCTCGTGCTGGTCACGGCCAGCACACTAGCCGAGCGGGGCGGTGCCGTCGTGGGAAGCGTCCCCGCCGGTGCCGGCGGGACCCGCACCTAGCCGAGCAGGCCGCCGCTGGGCAGGGGCAGGCCGGGCAGTGGGGGCAGCAGAGACGGGCTGGGCGTCGGCAGGGGCAGTGGCGGCAACGGCAGCAGCGGGCTGCTCCCGGCGGTCGGCGAACTGCCCGGTCCGCTCGGGGACTGTGGTGCTGAGGGCTTCGGTGCGGCGGCGCTCGTACCGGTGGCCGGACGCGGGGTGGGGCCGGTCGACGGCGCGGCGGGCGCGGCCGGGGGAG